>CAIYYO010000057.1 GCA_903930485.1 Methanobacteriota archaeon | reverse complement strand
TACCTCGGGGCATACAGCTATTTTTCCAACAACAGCGCCCTCACGGGAAGCACAGTTTACAATAATTCCCAGGACGGGATATACGTGTATTATTCCCACTACATCACGATCAATTCCAGCGTTTTTTACTCGGACGGCTGGATGGCGATGAATCTCTACAATTCAAATCACAGCGTAGTCTCGTCAAACTCCGTGAGCAGTACTTCATACGGAATACAACTAAGAGGCGCGAACAATTGCGTTTTGACCGGCAACACGGTGAACAACAACACCTACAGCGGGGTGCATATCGATGTGGTGGCGAGCGGCAACACGCTCAACAATAACGTGGTCTGCTGGAACGGCATACGGGACTTCAACAATTCATTGTCTTCCGGGAACGGCGGAACGGAAAACACGTGCGACAAGGTCCGAGGCTGGAACGACAACGGAAAAACGAACTGCACATACGCATGCTCGACAGTGAATCAATGCTCCCTCAAAGGCGACTATCCGCCCTGCGGCGCGATAACCGTTCAGGAGATACTGAACCTGATAACCCAATGGGCGCAGGGCAAAGCGACGGTAGCCGACGTCCTGGCATTGATCACCGCATGGGCTAAAGGCTAAAGGAATTCCAGCAGCTTGGTCAGGTCTTTTACGCGAATCACTTCGTCGGCGCATTCCGCGACCTTCGGGTCCTTGGGGTTGTAGGCGATGCTGAGGCCGGCAACTTTGAACATCGGTATATCGTTCAGGTAGTCGCCTACGGCAGCGCACTGTTTTGCTCCGTAACCGTTCTCGGCCGCTATCTTTTCCAGGATTTTTCCCTTGCTTTCGAAGTCGACGATATGATCTATGCCCGAGACTTTCCCATTGCGTAGCAGGAGCTCGTTCCCGAAAGAGTAATCCAGGCCGTAGTTTTCCTTGACCCTGTCCGCGAGGAGCTTCAGCCCGCCGCTGATTATAGCGATCTTGTACCTCTTCTTGAGCTCGGGCAGCGTCTCGTCGATCCCCTTCATGAGCTCGGTTCTGTATAGTATCTTTTTGATTTCTTCGATGTCGGTGCCCTTCCAGAGCTCGACGTCCTTATGCGCCCATTCTTCGAAGGATATCTTTCCGGAATAGAAGTCTTTGCCGTTCTTCTGCGACTGTTTCAACGTTCCAAGGCCCTCGTGGGTAGCGTTCCAACTCCCGCCGCCGTCTACAAGGACCCCGTCGAGGTCGAAGGCTATCAGTTTTATACCGTTCCTAATCATCCTTACTGGTACATCGGGGAGTAGTCTTCCATCTCCTTATGGCCTTCCTTGCCCCGTTTGGTCTGCTCCATTATCTCCCTGAACATCTCCTCTATCTTCTTGCCTTCCTCTATCAGCCTCTTCGTGTCAACCTTGACGTCTATGAGCTTGCTCAAAATGGTCAGCATCGACGCCGCAGCCAGTGGGTCGGGCAGGTTCTTTGTCTCGGTCATCAGGCTGATGGACGGGATATTGTTCTCCATGCAGTAGAGCAGGAGGTCGCTCGATATCCCTGTCAGCATGCCTTCCTCGACTTTCTTGATCTTCAGCTCCTCAAGTTTCCAGTTCAATTCGTCGGTATTCGCGATGCCGAATATCTCGTGGTCCTTCTCAGTCCCCTTGCCGGAAATGCCTGCGAGGAGTACGACCCTCGTCGGCGTGATCCTGCCTATCCAAGCCGTCAGGGCGTTCGAGAATTCGACGGCGTGCTGTATGGGTATGATTATCTCCGAGAGGAACACCACGAGGTTGTCTTTGGCATAGATCCTTATCGGGCGCATCGGCACGGAATTATGTATGACTGCAACGCTTCTGACCCGGTCAGACTCGATGAAGCCTATGTCCTCCATCCCCAGCTCGTCGATCATGTACCGCGCGGCTATCGTGCTAACGAATCCCTTGCTCGGGAAGCCCTCGATAACTATGGCATTCTTCGGAACCTCTTTACCCTTCTGGATGACTATCTGTGTCGTCATTTTTGTGTGAATGTATGTGTTTATAATGAAATAGCCGCTATCTCTGTGAACGCATTGATAACTTTTTCTAACTCTTCGTCAGTTAGATTATAGGTGGACACCTTAAAATTCTTTGTTATTCCCGGCTTCAGGCCGACTATTCCTCTGTTTTTCAGCTCGTGGTAGAGGAAGAAACGGCCCTTCTTATGCTTCTCGGAGATCCTGTGAAAGGCTTCGGTCTCCAGCGGGATCATGTCGTGGTTCCTGGGCCTCTCTCCGACCTGCTTTATGCCTTCGACCTTCTCCAGCTCTCTGACGAATCTTCGGGCGTTCTCAACCTCCTTATCCCAGTGTTTGACCCTTTCCGCGACTGACGGAAAGCTTGCCATCAAGGTGATCAGCGGCAGGCCCCTTGCGGTACAGCCCAAGAGTTCGACCTCTTTCTTCTTGTATTTCTCGGATTTCCGGAAGACGATACCTGCGTATTCTTCTGTGGCCCCCAGGAGGCCGACCGGTCCGGACGCGGCCATAGACTTGTGTCCCGAAGCTATCAGGAAATCCGCGCCCAGCTTTTTTGCCGAGACAGGCATCCTGCCGATGGAATAAGCGCAGTTCAGCATCAAAGGAACGTCATAATCCCGGCAGATCTTCCCCAAGCCCGCAGCATCGGGCATGTTGCCGTAGCTCCCGTCGGGATAAGTCAAAAGGACGAGCTTTGGCTTGGTCCTCTCGATCTCTGCGGCGTATTTCTCGACGTCTATCCTGTAATCCGGAGGGCCATTGCTTGGGACCTCCTCTACCTTCAATCCGGCCCTCTCGGCAGCGACATAAGTCGAATAATGCCTGTTCCCGTCCAAAAGTATGGTATCTCCCTTCTCGCACAAAGCATGCATTACCGTGTACTTCGACTCCCTGGCCCCGTTCGTCACCCTGACGGCGTCGATCTCCAGGAACTCGGGAAGGATCTCATGCGTGAAAACGTCGATAGGCGGCTTCTTTATGTCGCCAAGGCAGCCCTCGCAGTAGTCGCAAACAGAGTAGCCGTCGCCCCACTCCAGCAAGGTCTTCTTCGCGGCTTCGGTCAAGATACCGCCCCTCTGGATGGGATTGAGATTGATCAAACCCGCAGCGTCCCTGTGCAGGTCGCAAAGCCTCTGCAACGACTCCTTCTTCGGTTCGGCCATGTTAACGTTTTATAACTGTCTTTGACGGCTTAAATAAAAGAAAACAAAAAGTAAAGGAAAAAAATAGATAAAAACGGGTATCAGGCGAGCTAATGGAGACCGCGCCCAAGGGGTTCCAGCACGTAATAATAGCTCGAATACCACCAGAGCATCGAAGCCATCGCCATAGAGACGGCTGCGGCCAGGAAAATCCCTGAGATCAAAAGCTTCTTGGAGGCCATTTTCGGGTGATATCTACTATTCACGGCCCAGTATAAATACTTAGCGGTCGGCCTATTCGTCTGAAATGTTCGGGCATATCTAAGCGGTTGTTCGAAATAATCTTTGTTAGGATAAAAAATAGCTGCTAAAGTGGAGAGGCTTAGGCACGAGGTCGAGCAGGCCGCTCCTGATAACCGAGAAGAAGTAACATTTCAGGATTATGAGCCGGTTATTTAAATTTCTCCTTCACATCCCCGACGACTTTCCCGATGAACATGCCCGGTGGCTTCACGGGT
>CAIYYO010000056.1 GCA_903930485.1 Methanobacteriota archaeon | reverse complement strand
CTGCCGAGCATGCGTTAACGGTCTACGTAAAACAAGGCTTCTCGCATGAATTCTATGAACTCCAAAGAAAACCGATCAAAGTGCATACCCTGCTGTGCGCCCTGTTAACGGTTTACCTAAAGAGCGGGACTGCCGAAACTTTCGAGGCCGCGAAAAAACTCAGGGCCTACGTTCTCGCGGCCGGCAAGATAGAGGAATACGACTCCTCAAGCAGGTACGAGGCGAACGGCGGCGTAAGATTCATGAGGGAACGCGGACTAACAAAGCCTAGAGAAGAGGTCATCGATGTCGTGGACCTTGTGCCCGTCACGCCGGAAGGGATACTGGCCCAGGAAATAATCCGCAGAGGATCTGATGGAGAACTAACTGCAGATAATCTCGGGCCAACGCAGATGAACGTACCGTCCTCGGAAATCATAGAAGCCCCTTTGGTCGTCATCGATCCGTCCACGAAAACAAAATACCTGGTTTCAGACAATCCGGAGGTCGTCGTGAGTGCCGCCTCAGGATCCGTCCGGATACACGCGGTGGTCGTGGAACTAAATGAGAAGGCCTGGCCTGCCCTCGCTCAAAACAATAAGACGATAGGCGAGCTTCTTAAGATAAGCACAGTCGAGCCCTTCAGAAGCGAGAATATCGGAGAAACGGATGACGCCTCACGGTCGGCGCAGACATCAACAAATCCCGGCGCAGGAATCGATCAGGCAGTAATCACAAATATTCGCGAGGCCCTGACTTCCAATGGAATCGATCTGAACTCGCACGAAATCGGAGAATTAAAGGTCCTCGACGCCTGTATCTTGTTAATAAATGCCGGAGTCCCGTATGAAAAAATAACTCTCGATACGCTGAAACAGATATTCCCTGACGCCGATCCGAAAACTCTCGAGGCAGGGCTGTCGCAGGCAAACTGGCACGACCACGGAGGAAAAGCTCCTTATTGGACCGAAGCACGCTTGAAGGCGGCTATTTCAGAACTCGCCTTGGATGGCAAGGTCAGGTATAGACAATTGGATGATGCGTATCCCAGTGCAGTCGCGCGCTTGCATGTTCTTGCCGGAGTCGGAGGCGACATAACCGAAGTCGTCCAAGATTTTGATCTAGGCATAGAGCTTGTCATGAATTATGATAAATGGGATGCAGAGCATTTAAAAGAAATAATTTCCAGGGAGGCTGTCGACGGCAAGGTCGAGCTGAAAGATCTGGTCGACAAGTATCCAAGCGCAGTTAACGCATTGTACAGGCTTGCCGGAAAAGGCGGCGACATAAAACAAGTCGTTCGTGGATTCGATATCGGCGTCGAGCTTGATCTTAGAAGGTTTGAGAGCGTCAGAATGGAATTGCCCCCCGAAGAAAAGGATAACGGAAAGCCTTTCCAGGGGGTCGAAAAGACAGGCAAAACGAACGTGATACAAAGAGGCAGAAAATCGGAATATAAACTGAGCGAGGATGATCTAAAGAGGATCTCAGAGAACCATAAAAAGGCCGAAAAATTTTTAGACGACTACAACGCGCTTCTAAAAGAGAAGGGCAGAATACGCCTGAAAAAGACGGAAAAAGAGATAGGGGTCGCGGCTCTCTGTTTGGCCGAGGGCATAGTCCCGACAGAATATGTCTTGTCTAAAGTCAGGCTGGGCGAGGCGGCTAATTCGATCAATATCTTCAGGGAAAACGATGCCATGCAGCTTTGCAGGGACCTGCCTCACCTGCTGAGCTACGGAAGAAAAAGGATACTTGCAAGAATAGAGGTATACAAGTCGAAATCCAAATCTTTAAAGGACAAAACACTGACCGGCGTAGAAAAAAGCCAGCAATTCGGCAGCGAGGCTTCCGTCTACGGGCGACAGGCGTTTTCAGATTCGGAATCCGCAGACCATTTCAACAAAGAACTGGACGTTTTGACTATCGGTTCTATCATGTCTTCACTCAACCTGCTTGACAACTCCTCGAAGCCGGGGCTGTTCACAGACGACGTCCTCGACCCAGCCTTCGCAGGCATGATGAACGACGGCATACTGTCAACGGCTACCGAAATAATCGGATTCCCGTTTACGGGAGAGGTCGAGATGCGCGAAGGATTCGGCAGGAGCTTCCACGACAAAAAAGAGAACAGGATAGTCTGCTACGTGAACGAACTGCAGGCCGGCCGATATATGGACGAGCTGCGGGAGAGGTTCAGGACCGAAGGAAAAACACTCAGCTCTGAGAATGTGATCGTCTTGAGGCAAACGATTAAGGCGTACATAGCGATCCACGAGGCATCCGTACACGGAGTCATGCGGGCGTACTCGAATAACTCACTCCCAGGGGCATACGGTCAGGTGCTGACAGAGGCCGACAAATACGTCGAAGGATTCGCATACCACGCCTCCGTAAAGCTGATCCAGACGTTATGCGACCGGGAACTTAGCCAGGGGAATTACGGCATGCTGCCGTTCTACGACCTGCTCCTAAACGTGGCCAAGAACATCGACCTGATGCTCCCTCTCTACGCTATCGGCAAACAGGGAGAATCCTATTCCTGGCAGAAAAAGGAGGTGGCCAAAATGATGGAAGGCAGAACGTTAAGCGAAGCGCTGAAAGAAAAGACTTCCATCAATCCTTATGACACAGGCATCGTCGAGGAAGACCTGCTACCCCTTGGCGTAGTGGATGAGGTCAACAGGTTGTTTGATAA
Source organism: Methanobacteriota archaeon (assembly GCA_903930485.1). Lineage (GTDB taxonomy): Archaea > Altiarchaeota > Altiarchaeia > IMC4 > QMZM01 > CAIYYO01. The sequence continues at coordinate 293 of CAIYYO010000056.1, read as the reverse complement.
CCTGAAGGCCATGAAGGAAGAAAAGATACTTTATCCTGAGAGGATGGTGGCAAAACTAGCCGTCACAGCCGCATATGCGGAGAGCGGAGACATTAAAGGACACTCCAACATGCTGCTGAAAGAATTATGCTCCAAGGGCTATGTGCCTCGTGAAAAGGTTATTGGGACCCTGACCAAGCTGTCAGGTATACTGCCTGGTTGATTTTTTAGTCTAAAATAGTTATGAATCTACAAGCGGGTGTAACTCAGTGGTAGAGTGCTTGCTTCCCAAGCAAGGAGTCACGAGTTCGAAT
>CAIYYO010000055.1 GCA_903930485.1 Methanobacteriota archaeon | reverse complement strand
GGTGACGTGAAAAGATATGCAGGCCTCGTCGGAAAAACATGCGCGGCATTCGAGGGACCCTTGATCCTCTGCACCGACGATCCAAAAACGATGGATGCCGGGCTCGAGGTCGCGAAGAAAAGGCGGCCGCTTCTCTATTCAGCTTCAAGTAAAACTCTCGAAGACATGCTGATGCTTGCAAAAGAATATGATTCGCCCCTTGCGCTCAGGTCGTCAGATCTCGAAGAACTCGGCGCCATGTCTAAAAAAGCATCGTCCGCCGGGGTCGAGGCTGTGCTTGACCCCTCGACGGGCTACGGCCAGGGGCTCTGCAGATCGCTTGACAGGTACGCCATGCTGCGCAAGGCCGCCGTGAACGGGGTGAAAGGATACGGCCATCCCCTGATGGCTTCGACCCTGGACATGCGGGAAAAAGGGGAACGCCAGGATGAAAGCTCCTGCACTTTTAATGAATCGTCTCTTGCGAGCATGCTCATGGACCGTTTCGCGAGCGTCATCCTCATGCACTCTGTGGAGCCGTGGGCTATCCTCCCCGTGCTGACGTTGCGCGATGGCCTGTATTCGGACCCGAGCGTCGAGCCCAAGGTGGAACCGAAACTATATTCAATCGGGGGCGCAGGGAAGGATTCTCCGGTCCTGTTGACTACTAATTTCGCGCTGACTTATCACTCCGTGTCCAAAGACCTTGAGGATGCAAAGATCCCGGCGCATCTCCTGGTCGTTGATACCGAAGGCCTCGCAGTCAGCGTAGCCGTGGCAGCCGACAGGCTGACGCCGGAACTCATCAAAGAAGCGCTTGACAATGGCAAGGTCCACGAGAAAATAAGCCACCGGACGCTCATCCTCCCCGGCGTCGCAGGACAGCTTAAAGACAAGGTCGAAGAATCGACCGGTTGGAAAGTCATCGTCGGACCCCAGGATTCATCCCAGCTCACTACATTTCTAAAGGAGAACTGGAAGAACAAAGCTTAAACCTTGAATGTCATCAGGGGCTGCAATTTCGCTACAGGTGACCCGAGGCCGTATTCCATCGTCTTCTCGACGACCGACATCCCGCGGTAATCATACGGAAGCTCCCTCGGATTCATTATGACCATCTCGCCGAAGCCCGAAACCCCCCTCTGCGAGGTCTCTATCATCTCGCTCACGCTCGACGCCGGCTTCGCCCCGCGGAGTATGAAATGCCTGCCTTTGCCGGTGTCAACGACACTGATCTTCGTGTATTCGACGTCGACCTTGTATCCTCCGCCGTGCGGCAGGATGTTCACGCCCTTCAGCCGATCCATTATGCCAAGGCTCTCGGCTCTCTCCTTGAAGCCCACCCTCGCTATGACCTCCTCTGAAAGGTTCTCCCTGCCTTTGAAAACGTACAGGGGAAGGTCCCACCTCAGAGCGACAGGGTAAAGCAGGCCACATCTGCCGTTTCCGTTCTGCATCGCGTCATAACATCCAAGCCGGACCTCGTTCCTTGCGAAAAGCCCCTGGTGGACGAGATTCGAAACGACCTTGAATTCGCCGAGTATCTCCTTAAGAAGCAGCTCGCGGCGCCTCATGGAAAAATCCTTAAGGAGCTCCCATTTTTTGTAATAATTTTTTCCAGCCGTTCCGTCTAGGACAGAAACCGGACCCAGAGGCGTCTCTATCAACCCCGTCTCACGGGTTTCTGCGTAGAACTCCTCCTTTTTTTCCGGAGCCGATCCATGCAGCAGAACGTAATTGCCTTCCTTGGACAAATCGCCCTCCACGTCGGGAGAACTTTCAAGAACGCTGTAGAACTCGAAGAAATGATTGCCGTGGCCGAAATCCGGCCTGATCCTGACCCCGTCCAGCGATATCTCGGAGTCCGACATACGGGAAATGCCCTCGATCACCCTCTCCTTGGAAGGCATCTCGTCGATCCTTGCAAGCACCATGCCGCAGGCGTTGGGCCGCAGCTCAGGGAAATAAAGGCCTTTATCCGACCACTTGATGATAGCCCCGTAGCCGTAGCCGCTGTCCCAGCGCCCGACGTTGCGCGTTATAGTCGCATCCGGGCCGAAGACGCAGAAGGCTTCAAGGTCGTCCGACGCGTATATCATCTTCCCGAGGCCGTAGCGCATGTTCTCGTAGGCGAGGGCGGATGCGAGGTCTCGAGGGCCGAGAGAGAATATCCTTTTGGTGGCGGCATCGATCAAACCCTTCTTGTCCATATTCCTCGGATCCATCTTGTACTTGAAACAAAGTCGTGAGGTTATAATTTGACATAATCCAATTAATAAGCCAAGATGTACCTGCTCATAGACGAAAAAGGCCGGAAATACCTCGTGAAAGGCGACAAGGACATGCATACCAACTACGGGGTCCTGACGGCCGACAAGTTCACGGAAGAAAACCTTGGGAAGATCCTGGAGACACACCAGGGACGCAAGTACAATCTGATTAGACCCAACATCCTCGACTATATGGCTAAGGGAAAGAGAGGCCCTCAGGCGATGACGCCGAAGGACTGCGCGGTGATATCCGGATTCACAGGGATACATTCCGGCAGCCGCGTCCTCGAAGCAGGCGTAGGCTCCGGGATCCTTTCTATGTACCTCGCAAACCTGATAGCGCCAGCGACCCTGACGGCTTACGAGATAAGGGAGGACTTCGCAGAGATCGCCCGCGGCAACTACAAAAAATTCGGAATCGAGAACGCTGAGATAAAGATGAAGGACATCTATACAGGCATCGATGAGAAAGAACTCGACCTTATTTCGCTGGACCTCCCGGAACCCTGGCTCGTAGTCGAACACGCTAAAGGCGCGCTCAAGATCGGCGGCTACCTTACCTCGTATTCGCCGAGCATCGAGCAGAACAAGAAATTCGTGGACGCCCTGGGGGACTCGTTCATGCACGACACGCTTGAGACGATACAGCGGGACTGGGACATGGAGGTCGTAAGGCCTTTCTCAAGGATGATAGCGCATACGGGATTCATAACGGTCGCGAGGCTGATGAAAAGATAAAGATCCTTACTGCTCAATTAACATCCTGGGATTTTTGCGTGCCTCTTTACTGCGCCTTTCTAAAATTTTTAGAAATTTATTCCTCTTTTTCTTCTTCAAGCAATCTTCCATGACAATTAATACTGGTCACCCCATAATAAAAGCCTTCCATCCCATTATTCAATAGAGATAAGATGAAAACCCTCCTCGACGCCGATTACCTGACCAGGGACGAGAAAGCGGTGATAAGGCTCTTCTACAAAACGGACGGACGGCGCACTATCGAAGAGGTCGCGGACTTCGAACCGTACTTCTTAGCCGTTCCGAAGGGAGACATAGACGAACTCGTAAAAGATTTGAAGAATGTTCCTCACGTGACCAAGACCGAGAAGAAGAAGCTGATATCCCTCGGCGAACAAGTAGACATTCTCAGGATCACTGTAAAGCAGCCCGGCAACGTTCCGGAGATAAGGGACCAGGTACGGCATCTCGACCACTGCGACGGCATCCGCGAGGCGTCTATCCCGTTCACAGAGCGTTATTTGACGGACTCAGGACTTGTGCCCATGCAGGATGCAGACTTTGCCGGCCTTCGGATCGCCGCGGTCGACACAGAAGTATACAACCCGGCAGGCATGCCCGAGGCGCAGAAAGACCCGCTGATAATGATAAGCTACGCCGACAACCTGGGCCTGAAAAAGGTCTGGAGTTACCGTCACAACAACTCGCCGCCGTCTTTCGTTGAAGTCCTAAAGGACGAGAAAGAGATAATCAAGAAATTCGCCGAGACGATAAGATCGCAGGAGATCGACCTGATAGTTTCTTATAACGGCGACAACTTCGACTTCCCTTACCTGAAGGACAGGGCCGCGAAGTACAAGATGGAGCTCGACCTCGGGATCGAGGGAAGCTTTATCAAGATGGAGAAGCGCGGGATGAACCTCGGAGCCCGTGTCAAAGGCAGGCCGCACGTCGATCTTTACCCGGTATGCAGGCAAGTTTTCAATATATCGCGATACACGCTGGAAGACATATTCAAGGAACTGTTCGGCGTAGACAAACTGGACGTCGAAGTCGAGCATATGGCGGCGATTTGGGACGGCAAAGACTACGTTAAAATAAACGAGCTATACGAATACTCTCTCAGCGACGCTGAATCGACGCTGCGGATCGCTATCGCCCTGCTGCCTCTGCAATACGAGCTTTCAAGGATAACCGGCCAGCCGATATACGAATGCAGCAGGTCTACTTCAGGTCAGCGCGTGGAGGATCTGCTTGTGCGCACGGCTCACGAGAAGGGTATCCTCGTGCCCAACAGGCCTTCGGACCGCACCGCGGAGGAGAGGACGCGCAACCCCTACGAAGGCGCGTACGTCGTCGACCCAAAGAAGGGGATACACGACAACATCGCCTTGTTCGACTTCAGGTCCCTGTACCCGTCGATTATCATAAGCCACAACATCGACCCTGCGACCGTGGACTGCAAATGCTGCCCTGGCAAGGACGAGCACCACCAGTCGCCGACAGGCCACTACTTCTGCAAGAAGGAGAGGGGCTTCATACCCGAGACACTGGAAGGCCTGATAAGGAAAAGGATGGCAGTAAAGAAGGCGATGAAGAACGAATCCGACCCTGAAAAAAAGAAGTTTCTAGACGTACAACAGCAGGCCCTGAAGATACTCGCAAACTCCATGTACGGATACTTCGGGTTCCCGAGGGCGAGATGGTACTCGCGCGAAGGCGCTGAGGCGATCGCGGCCTACGGCAGGGAATACATCCACAAGACCATAACAGAGGCCGAGCATTCCGGATTCCAGGTCGTGTACGGGGACACGGATTCGGTCTATATCACGAAGCCCGAGGAGATGGACCAGAAGAAGCTCCTTGAGGATGCGAAGGCGTTCGCCAAAAAGATCAACTCCCAGCTGCCGGAAGCTATGGAGCTCGAATTCCAGGGATTCTACCCGCGCGGAATATTCATAACCAAGAAACGGTATGCGCTAATGGACGAGAAAGGAAGCCTCACGGTCAAAGGCCTTGAAACCAAGAGACGCGACTGGTCCGAGATCGCCAAAAGGACGCAAACGGACGTATTAAATGCCCTATTGAACGACAAAGACCCTGAGAAAGCCGCAGCCATCGTAAAAGAAGCAGTCAAAAAGATCAAGGAAGGAAAGATACC
>CAIYYO010000054.1 GCA_903930485.1 Methanobacteriota archaeon | reverse complement strand
TACTCGGAACCGGCTGCCCCAAGTGCAAGACACTTGAGGCGAACGTAAAGAAAGCTATAAGCGAGCTGGGAATAAAGGACGCCCAATTTGAGCACGTGACAGACATAGGCGAGATCGTTTCATACGGCGTCATGTCTACGCCGGCTCTCGTCATCGACGGAGTGGTAAAAATCTCCGGCAAAGCCCCGAACGTCGAGGAATTAAAGAAACTGCTGGACGAATGACAAAAGAATTATCGGCTTTTTTCCGTTGACTTTTCAAGCATTATCACGGGCAATTGACTTTCGTTCTGGGAATTTTTCTTGCATATTCATCCATGCCGAGGCATTTCAAGACCTTCGCCACCTCGGCACTCGTTATCCGGTAATATACACTTTTCCCGTCCCTCCTCGAAGAAACGATCCCAAGATTTTCAAGCTTCTGAAGTTGCAATGACGTGGTCGATTGAGCCCGGTCTATATAAGGCATTATCTCGCAGACGCACCTCTCGCCGTCAAGAAGGAACAGGATGATCTTCAGCCTGGTCTCGTCCGACAATGCCTTGAATATCCTAAGCTCTTTTTCCATTCTAATCATTTCTTGAACCTGATCAGAAGCGCCGAATTGACCATCACCGAGAAGCACCCGGCCTCCTGGAAGATGACCGCCATCGCAGGCAGGAAGAGGCCAGCAGCCGAAAGAGTAAACCCGAGAATGTTATAAAGCATCGAGAATACTATGTTGCCCTTGATGGTCCCGAGCGTACGCCGGCTGAGGCTTATCAGCTCCGCGACTTTTCTGACGTCATTCGTCTTAAGAACGATATCCGCAGCGCCTATGGAAACGTCCGTCCCCGAGCCCATAGCGATAGACACGTTGGCTGCCGAAAGGGCGGGAGCATCGTTTATGCCATCGCCGACCATTGCAACGCGATACTGCGTCTTCAGTTCCTCGATGATCCGCACCTTGTCCTCTGGGAGCAAGCCATAGCGCACGTCATTTATACCCAATTGCCTCCCGACGGCTTCGGTTGCGTGCCTTTGGTCGCCGGATAAGAGCACTATCTTTTTTATGCCTAGTCGGCGCAATTGATCTATTCCTTCGCGAGCATCATCCTTAAGAACATCGGCTACCGCAATGACCCCCATCCCTCTTTGGTCTAGGGCGATTATCAGCGGCGTCTTTCCTTCTGCTCCAAGCTTTTCCAGTTCGAGTATTAGATTTTCTGACGAAGGTACATCGTAGTCCTCAAGCAGCTTGTCGTTGCCGACCAGCACCTCTTTGCCTTCGACGACCGCCCATATGCCCTTGCCGGGGAATACTTTGAATGTTTCCGGTTCCGAAAGCTCCATCCCTCGCTTCTTTGCTTCTGCGAGGATGCTCGTCGACAAAGCATGCTCAGACAGCTTCTCCGCAGATGCGGCATAGTACAGGAGGGTCTTTTCATCCGCATCCCCAAAGGACACTATATCCGTGACTTTCGGTTTCCCGAACGTGAGTGTGCCGGTCTTGTCGAAAACAACGCAGTCGACGGCCGCAGCCGCTTCGAGGAATGTTCCGCCCTTGATAATTATGCCCTTTCGGGCTCCGTTACCGATACCGGCGATTACTGCAGCGGGTGTCGCCATGCTCAGCGCGCAAGGGCACGCGACCAGCAGGACCGCGGCCATCTTAACAGGGTCCCTCGTGAGAAAGTAGACCAGCAAGGCAAGTACAAGAACGGTGGGAATGAATACACGGGATATCTTGTCGGCATACTTCTGCACCTCGGGTTTCTTATTCTGTGCATCGTGCACCAGCCGTATCACGCGGGCAAGGGTAGTGTCCTCGCCAACCTTGGTAGCTTTAAACTCAAAAGCCCCGAGTTCGCATATTGTCCCTCCCATGACCGAATCTCCGATGGTTTTTTCCACGGGAAGTCCTTCACCGCTGATAGCAGATTCGTTTACAGACCCATTGCCCTTCGTTACGACGCCGTCGACGGCTATGCTCTCGCCGCTTTTTACCAGCAATACGTCGCCGGGTTTAACGGCCTCAACGGGAACCTCTTCCTCTATGAATCCACGCTTTATCCGGGCTTTCTTTGGAGTGAGCGCCATCAGCTCATCAACGGCGCTCTTCATCTTTACAAGAGTGAATATCTCAAGGGTTTCGATCGCCAGCATTATGACGATAACTGACCC
>CAIYYO010000053.1 GCA_903930485.1 Methanobacteriota archaeon | reverse complement strand
TGGGGATTTCTGGATGCTCGCGCTCGCAAGGCCCGCTGTCTGATACTCATCAAGGTAGTCGCCGAGGTAAGTCTTGGTCATCATCACCTTGTTCAGGTCATAGTCCTTGTCCTTGGAAACATAAACAAGCGTCGTGAACGTGGGGAAATTCGCATATTTGTCCGGATAGGCCAAGGCGTTGCCCAGTATGTCGTGCAGCGGCTGGATGCCGAGTATCGACGCCCCGGTCGCATCCATCCAGGACTTCCACGGAACCTTTGACTGGCCGCCTTGGACTAATGCATAGACCCCGTCGGCGGAATATTTGCCGTTCTTTATCTCGAACAATATGCCCGACATATAGTTGGTGTTGCATCCGAAGACAAGGCTGCTCACCATGTCGAAGCCGCCCTGGGCGTTCTGGACAGGCACGGGCTTTATGACGCTGTTTGCAGGGTCGAAACTGCACTGTCCGTATCCGACGTATGAGCCTTCATACCTTGGATTATAGAGCATGAAACGCGAGACGCGAAGCATCCCGCCGTCTGACGCGAATGTTCCTGTGAGCTTCACGTAACGCGCTTTCACGTCATTGAAGCTGTCGACCTGCCGTCCGCTGTATTCGGCTCCGGTCTTGTCGACGAGCTTCTGCCAGTTATTGCCGTCGAGGGACGACTGGATAGTATACTTGTAGGACGCGCCCGGGGCGAACTGGACGAAGCTCCCGTTTATGTCGTACGTCGTGCCGTAATCGATGACTATTGAGCCCGTATTAATAGGAACGGTTGCGTAGATGTTGCTTTTCTCTTTAAGGATCTCCTTGCAGTTGTCCCCGCCGATGCATGAGACTTTGGCGCCGATCTTTATCGCGGGGATGTATTCGCCGAGTCCCGACGTCGCGATGAAGTGGGGCGCCCCGCTCTTGCCGATCATGGTGTAATCGATAACGACGTATGTGGCGTTATATTTGCGCGCGATGCCCAGGGCTTCGGTATCGTTTTCGGAGACAACGTGCCATCTCGCGACGTCCTGGACCTGGAAACGCTCGGCCTTGACGTTGTCGAGTATGCTTATGCGGTCCGACATGGAGCTTATCCAGTGGCCGTAGTCCCACCATGTAAGCACGATTATGTTGTTAGGCTGCTGGCCAAGCCATCCGAGGGTGTCGTTCCATAGGATGCGGTCGTATGTGGCGCCCATGTACATCGGAGAGGCGCCGCCGAACGACCCGAAGACCGGGACTCCTCCGAACAGGAGCATGTAATAGATCGGCAGGCCGAGGAGGGGTATGTAGCCTACGATACGCCATGACTCGAAGTCTTTCTTGGTGACTGCGACGATAAGCCCGATGGTCGCGCCAAGCGCTACTACCGGAACGCTTGCTGCGAACTGGTATTGGGACCGGTATATTATCCCGTACATTATGGGAAGACTCCATGCAAGGATGAATGCTGCGCCGAAGCTTCTCCTGAAGAACGCAAGATAGGCTAACGGAATCACCATAAGCAGCCCGAAAATGACCTCTATTCCGAACTGCTTGACGAGCTCCATCACGCAACTGGAGTTTATACCGCTGCACAGCTCTCTTTGTTCCGCAGTGGTCATGCCCAATATCTCGGACTGCTTTGCTCCGGTCGCCAGCGTCAGCCCGTAGCTGATCAGCTCGGCGGGAGACGAAATAAAGAAAACGTAATAAGCGAAGAACAGGAGCATAACGACTCCAACAGGGTAAACCAGCTTATCCATCCATAGGTCGACCCTGTCTTCAAGCCTGCCGCCAGAAACCGCGACCTTGCCTTTCATCAAGCCCTTCCTCGCCATCTCCAGGACGACAGAGACAAGGACCGCGCCTCCGAAAGGCCCGAGGAACCCTACAGACAAAAGCGTGCCGAGTATGCCTGACAGATCAAACACGCCCTGCTTATGCGCCGCGAAAGACCCCAGCGTCGACATGAGCATGGGGATGGCGAAATATGGAAGGATCTCGACCGCGCTCTTGTTCTTCATGAAGCTGCCGAACGCATACATGACCGCGAAAACCGCCAATACTATGAATTCGTACGAGAACCCGGCCCATCCCATGGAAAGGAGAAAAAATGAGAACCCAGCTAAGAACGACAGCGGCAGGCTCTTCTTCCGGTACGACAAGGTGTAGAGGAGGAAGAACGCTATGCTAAGGAACATCCCGAACGTGTCGTCCTCGGAGTTGGTGGCGATCGCCCTGGACGCGAAAGCCGGGTTCATCATCAGCATGAAGGCGCCGAGGATGGCTATCGCGTAATTGTACGGCTTCATATCCCAGAACACTTCCTTGAGCAGGAGATAGAAGAGCAGGATAGAGAATATCGCGATGATCCCGGGCTCGAGGATGGCTATGTCATGCATTGAGTATCCTATCTGGCTCATGACGGTCGTGGTCGACGCCATGAGGGTTGACCACTGCATCGGGAGATTGTACAATGAGAAAGTGGAGTTCAGATTCCCTTTAGAATCCACAGACACCGGAAGTACGGGATATACCTTGGTCTCCATTTCAGGCAGGAAGCCAGTCTTAAACGCAGTGTTGGCGTGCCTGAACCAGTAGTATGAGTCGAGGTCGGAAATATAGATGCCACGGTACGGGTCCCACGAGGGAGTGTATGCAGGCATCATGTGTATGACTATCGCAGTTATGAAAACGGCGCCGATGGCCGCCGTGCTCAGACGTACGATGCGCATCATCCAGAGCGCGTAGAAGACCGCCAAGGATATGAAGAATAGCGAGAATACGGCAGAATCCCTTGCCTCGTCGCCCTGCCTGCTGAAAGCGGTTACGGCGAAAACTAGGGCGAGGACTGCAACGGCTATCAGAGGGATCAAAACCGTCGACGGCCGGTCGTATTTTTTCATCAAGCCTGAGACGTCCAGGTTTATCGACTGCTCCGAAGGCGCCTCCGGCTCCTCTGCTTTCTTTTTATCTTTGTTGCCTTTTTTAGCCAATTATGCACCTCAAAAAAGGGGATATGCTGCTAGAAAATTCTTTATTAATATTGAACCAACAGGCTAAAAAGTCAGAAGGATTTATTCGGGGTAGTTAACCTTATATATTTTCACGTATCCGTAATATGAGTAGTCCTGCACGTCGCCCCTGAATCCGTCGACCAGGGAGAAATATTTCGGCTTCTCTATGCTCGCGCTCGCAAGGCCTGCGGCCTGGTACTCGCCCAGGTAATCGCCCAGATACAGCTTAGTCATCATCACCTTGTTCATGTCGTAGTCCTTGTCTTTGGGCACGTATATCAGGCTGGTGAAAGTCGGGAAGTTCGCGTACCTGTCAGGATAGTTCAGGGCGTTCCCTAATATGGCATGCATTGACTGAACGCCCAGAAGCGAAGCACCGTACGTTTCCCTCCAGGTCTTCCACGGCACGCTCTGGACAAGCTTGCCGCTGTCGTCTATCAAATACACGGAGACTCCGTCGATGGAATAGTTCCCGTTCATTATCTCGAACATGATGCCCATCTGGTACTGGCCGACCCGCTGGTTGCACCCGAAGAAAAGCCGGCTGACCGTGTCGAAACCGCCCTGGACATTCTGCACCGGCTGCGGCTTTATCACGCTGTTCCCTGGGCTGAAAGAGCATTCAAGGTATCCGAGGCCGTACCCCTCTATGCGGGGATTGTACAACCTGAAACGCGAGACGCGAAGCACTCCCCCTTCCGAAGAAAAAGTGCCGACGAGCCGCATGAAGCGGGCCTTCACATCGCCGAAGCTGTCAGTCTGCATGCCGCTATAATCGCCGCCAGCCTTATCCAGGACCCTCTGCCAGGTAACCCCGTCGGCTGAAGCCTCGACATAATACCTGTAAGAACCGCCGCCGGCAAGCCCCACCTGGACCCCGTTGACGTCGTAGACGGCACCGTAATCAATCAATATCGACCCTGTATTAACCGGAACCGATGCTAAGGACACGCCATCGTCCTTCAGTATCGCATCGCACCCCTGCCCGCCAACGCATGAAACGTTCGCGCCGATCTTCCTCGCAGGAATGTATTCACCCAAACCAGATGTGGCGATAAAATGAGGAGCGCCGCTCTTGCCGATCATGGCGTAATCTATGACGACGTAGGATGTGCCGTATTTCTTGGCGATGGCCAGTGCGTCCGATTCGTTCTCAGTGACAACGTGGAACCGCGCCACGTCCTGGACCATGAAACGCTCAGCCTTGACGTTGTCAAGTATGCTAATGCGGTCGGACATCGCGGTGATCCAGTGGCCGTAATCCCACCAGGTGAGAACTATTATGTTGTTCGGCTGCTTTGCCAGCCACTCGAGGGCCGGCTGCCACTGCGCCCTGCCCCCGACCGGTCCCATATACATCGGGTACGCGCCGCCGAAGGGGCCGAAAAAAGGTATCCCGCCGGAGGTGAAATAATAAGAGACCGGAAGGAACAATAGTACGATCAAAGGAACGAGCCTCCACCCTGCGAGCCCTTTCCGGTCCAGTGGGAGTATCAGCCCGATGCATGCGCCCAGCGCCACGACGGGAGCGCTTGCGACGAACTGGTACTGAGAACGGTATGCTACGCCGTATAAGATCGGAAGACTCCATGCTAGGATAAACGATGCGCCGAAGCTTCTTTTTGCGAACACAAAATACAAGAGGAAGGGTATCATCGCCAGGCCGAAGATTATCTCCAGGCCGAAAACGCTTCGAAGGGGATTCAGGCATTCAGCATTCAAGCCGGTGCACAGCGCCCTCTGCTCCTGCGTCGTCATCCCGAGTATCTCCTTTTGCACCGCACCCTTATACAGCCCTTGCACGAAGCCTGAGACCTCGCCGGGCGACGAAACAAAGAAAACGTAAAATACCAAGGCAAATACGAGGACTGCGAAAACCGGATAAACCAAAGAATCCAGCTGCCGCTCTATCCGACCCTCCAGCCCTGCGCCATCGTTTAAGGCGACGCCCTTCATGAATTTTTTCCTGACCGCTTCGAGGCCGAAGGATACGAAAATGGCCCCCCCGAATGGCGCAAGGAACTGAACAGATAGCAGTGTGCGTAACAGATCGGAAGAGCGTCGTGTAG
>CAIYYO010000052.1 GCA_903930485.1 Methanobacteriota archaeon | reverse complement strand
CTGGCGACGTCGGAAATATCCCTCCCAACGGGACCGGACACGACAAGAGTCCTTGCCGAGATCGACGAATATAAGAAGAACTCAAAAAAGCTGCATGCCGTCAACGTCGTAGACAACCCGGGCGCGATGCTCCTTATGGGAAGCCTTCCGGCGAGCATCATGCTGAAGCAGAAAGGCCTGGAACCGGTCTACCAGGTAGTGGGCAGGGACCGTAATCAATTAGCGATACAGGCGGACCTGATAGGCGCGGCAGCATTCGGAATAGACAACGTGCTCGCCCTTACCGGAGACCCGCCGAATGCCGAGAGCAGCGACCACCCAAAGGCCAAGGGCGTCTTCGACCTGACCAGCGTCAGCATGATCAAGGCGATCAAACTGTTGAACAACGGAAAGGCATATTCAGGAGTTGAACTTAATGCACCAACGGATTATTTCGTAGGCGCAGCCCTTGCGCCCGCGGCCAAAAACATCGAAGGAGAGATAAGGAAGACTGAGAAAAAGATAGACGCAGGCGTTGACTTCTTCCAGACACAGGTCGTGTTCGAATCTTCGGTCATCGAAAATTTCTTTGAAAAATACGAATCAGCGACCGGCACAGACATCAGAGCCAAAACCTTGGTAGGCGTCCTACCCCTGTATTCCGTCGGGCTCGCGAGGTTCCTGAGAAAGATCCCGGGCATCTACATCTCGGACGAGATAGAAAAAAGGATAAAGGACGCGAAAGACCCGCTGGAGGAAGGCGTCGCCATCTCGGCGGAAGTTCTGGACTACGCCAAAGAAAACGGCCTCGCAGGCATCCATATAATGCCTGCCGGAAAGGTCCTGGGACTTTTGAAGATGCTGGAACTCTTTTAGAAAACAAAAAATGCACGAATTCAGGATAACCACCGAAGGCGCGGGATCGACCGAGTACGTCGTGTTGAAATGCCCAGACTGCGGCCGTGTTCAACGCTTCATGCACAGGCAGGAATGCTTCGGCAAGGTCCCGAAGAATGCGGGATGCAAGCAGTGCCAGAAGCCGATACCTATAGAGACGTGCTCGCTTGACGAGGATCCGCTGCCTGTTGAAAAAGGCGAACGCGTCTCCGCTCTCAGAAACGGCAGATGGGAGCCGTACGCGGCGCAGAAAAAAAGCTATTCAGCGGATTTCACGACTGCGGACAAGATCTAGAAAAAGTTCCATAGTCGCACTATTGTTCTATTTTTGAACTAGGAGATTCTTATTCGCCAACGACGCAGTCTCTGTTTAATGAAACATGAAACGACTTCCGGCGGCACTGGACGGCACATATTATGCAAAGTTCCCGAGATAACCCTTTTCTTCTGGGTAATAAGATACTATGCACCACTGTAGGGGAAACGGCTGCAGATTTCCTGAACGTTAATCTGGCTCTGGGATTAACTTACACGAGCCTTGTAATGGGCTTCCTCTTGATCGTCGCGCTCGTCGTCCAGTTCAGGTCGAAGAGATACAATCCAGTCATCTATTGGCTCGCAGTCGTGTTGATAAGCATATTCGGGACCCTGCTGACCGACAACCTCACCGATAATCTAGGCGTATCCCTTGAAGCGACGACTCTCGCATTCGCGGTCGCCCTTGCACTGGTTTTCGCGGCATGGCATGCAGTCGAGCGAACCTTGTCTATCCACTCGATCTATACGCGGCGCAGGGAGGCGTTCTATTGGCTTGCCATCCTGTTCACCTTCGCACTGGGCACGGCGGCCGGCGACCTCGTCGCAGAGAGCATGGATCTCGGCTATCTGGTAGCCGCACTGATATTCGGAGCATCGATCGCAATCGTCGCCGTCGCATATTGGAGGTTCAAGCTGAATTCAGTCCTTGCCTTCTGGATAGCGTACATCCTGACCCGGCCTTTGGGAGCATCGATCGGAGATTACCTTTCCCAACCAGTCGATGCAGGCGGCCTCGGTCTGGGCACGATCATAACAAGCGGGCTGTTCCTTGTCACGATCCTGGCTTGCGTCGTATATCTTGACTTGACAAAAGTAGATGAAATGGTTTGCGACCTTGGTTAACGCCCATTGTTCTATTTTTGAACTAGGGGATTTTTAAACTATTGCTCTGTATAGTTTTTGTATATGTGTTTAGGTGTGAAAATGGGGCGGATACTCAATAAGATTATTTTATTTATTTCTTTTTCTATTTTTTTCGCCG
>CAIYYO010000051.1 GCA_903930485.1 Methanobacteriota archaeon | reverse complement strand
CGTCATTTGACTCCTTCGACGAATATGTCATGCTGAAGAACCTCGGCGTCGTGGACATCAGGTCAGAGGAGATGGACGCATCACTGCTCATCCCATCGGATGCAGATTCAGCGCGAGACACCGCACTGGAAATAGATGCCGGGACATTCAAGACCCCGGAAGACAAAGGCCGGCCAGTCGTCGTCGCGGACTCCGCGGGAAGAGACCCTAAGGCATACGTGCTCTACGGAGATTCATTAGTCGCCGGCAGCGTGCATGCGGGCGAGGGCAAAATAAAAGTCCTGAATCTTGAAACGAAAGACATCAAGAAGGCGAAGCCTCTGAAGGCAGGAAAGGAATCCTTCACTAATATCCTGGGCTCAGGCACGCTTGTTTCCAGCATACAGGCGGCTGTCGACAGAGCGGATTATAAGAAGACCGATGATTACATTAAAGCGACAGCCGACGGCCGTTTCGCCGCCAGGCTGTCTCGCCTCCTTGCGCCCTATGAGGAGTACGCAATCAGCCACCCCGAGTTCCTTGACAGGGTCGTGAAGGACAACATATTGGTCCAGGGAAAGTCGTCCGAGAGATTCTATTCCATGGGCCTTCTCCCTGAAGAGGTTGACTTTGTAAGCGAATTATCGATGAAAATATTCGAAACCTCCTCGGGGGATTACATATTCAACGTCGTCAGCATCGGGCCGGGCAACGGGACAGAGCTTGCCTTCGCGGCAAAGGTTATCTCAGACAGCCTATTCAGGCAGAAACAAGCCGGCAAACCCTCACGAAAGGTCCTGCTACGCTTCACGGCCTATGACAAATATCTCGTGAGCCTGCAGGATGCCGGAAAAACTATAGCGGAGCTAAAAAAGCAGATCCCTCCGGAGCTCAGGGAAGAATTAGTAATCGAATACGTTCCGGTCTACGGAGACATATCCGATTCTTCGTTCACCACGAACCTGAAGAAAAATATCGCCGACGTCCAACCTTCGCTGGTCCTTTGGAGAAGCTCGCAGATGAGCCTTCGGGAAGCCCTTTCCAACGGCGCGATCACGTTCGAAGAAGCCCTTGAGGAAGCGGTCGGCGTAGGACATACTGCCGGCATTCTGATAGAGACTCCTTTCAATACCAGCGGACCGACTGAGTCATGTTATAAATCCTACAAGATAATAGAGCCCGGAAAAGAGCCAGTATTTTTCAGATCAACAGGCAAGTGGTTCAAGAAGGTCGATAGAGAAGACCTCATACTTCCCGACGAATCCATGGACCTGCTGGAAGCGTCGAACAGTAAATTCGTTCCAGGGTTCGTCTGGTCCATCGGAGCCGAAGAAGACGGCAAGACAGAAAGCTTCGGCAGGATGATGCAGCTTGCGAAGGAACTTGCTGGTGACGGAACATACGGCCAGAAAAACCTGGAGATATTCGATTACTTCATAGGACGGCTGAGCAGCGCTTATCCAAAATCGCCCCTGGTCCAGAGGACGATGCAGCGCGCAAGGGAAAGGCTGGAGGACGCTGTTATGGATATATCCGGAAAATCCGCAGCCAATCATCGTACAGTCGAGTATAACGCAAGCGTCCTTGGGCCGGCGCATCCCCTGGCGAAAAAAGCATACGATGCACTGACGGGAAAGTTGTCAGGGAGGGACGAGCTGGCGAGGGCGGCCGCAGAAGACCCGAGGGGCTTCATTGTCGGGATCGGCAGGATGGATCCTGACGATGTTTTAAAACTCCTGGTCACCAGGGACGAGCTCCTTGGAGAGGCTTTATCCGCATTGGGAGCATCTGAAAAGGCTTTGGCTTACGCATATCTGAACGATCACCTCAAAGAAGGGATCACTGCCGAGCATGCGTTATCGGTCTACGTAAAACACGGCTTCTCCCACGAATTCTACGACCTGCAAAAAAAACCTATAAAGGTGCAGACGCTGCTGCTCGCCTTGATAACGGTCTACCTAAAGAGCGGGAATGCCGAGGCCTTTGAGGCAGCGAAAAAACTCAGGGCCTACGTTCTCGCGGCCG
>CAIYYO010000050.1 GCA_903930485.1 Methanobacteriota archaeon | reverse complement strand
AGATACCTATGACATGGAGGTTACCATCTACTTTACTGCAGTCACAGGCGGCTTAAGCACAAACCACGTTGAAACAGGCCGTATAAGAGGACCAGTAGAAGCATAAGAGCTTCTCCCGGTTTTTCTTTATCTCTTTTTTTTATTTTTATTTATTTATCGGCTATATTCTAATCCAGGCGAATTTTGTAGAACGGCTCCAGGACAGACTTGAAATGAAAAACATAGGAAAAAAAGGCCAAGGCGCCATGGAGTATCTGATGAATTACTCATGGGCCATCCTGATAGTCCTGGTCGTAGGAATGGTGCTCTACCAGCTCGGCGTCTTCAACACCACTTCGGGCGTTCCTCTAACGCCCGGATGGGCCGAACTTAGGCCCGAACCCCATTCGATATCCTACATAGGGACAAGTTTCAGTTTCAATATCCTAAATGTTTTAGGCGCGCCCCTTGCAATATATCAAGTGAACGCAAATGAAACCAACACTGGAGCGCCTTGCACAAACGTCAGGGTAAACGGTCAGGACCCGGCTACGTCAAACGTAACCATAGCAAAAGGAGGAGCGTTGCAGATTCAGGCAACATGCCCTCAAAAAGCTAAAGGCGACCAGTTCAACATGTACATACAGATGCATTACGCTGTTGTATTGGATACGGCCACTAGCCGCAACGTTGAAGGATACATACAATACGCTGCTGAATAGGTCCTTTTTTTCTTATATTACCCTCCACCCTGATTCTTTCGGATTTAATAGAACGATATCAACAATAATTATCCAACAACTTTCTTGTTTAGCCCACGTGGGGTAGCTAGGATATCCTGGGAGCTTGCGGAGCTCTTGACCTGGGTTCGAATCCCAGCGTGGGCAAACCCCTTTTCTTTTCAAGGAAAAGAAAAGTGGTTTTATCCCCAAAAGAAAAGACGGACGGTCGAAGATCTCCAATGGGGGTGGGTCAGGATTACCCAATCCTCTGACTCCGAAAGGCGTCCGGGAATTTAAGACTGCCTTGCAGTCTCAAATAAACTGGTGCAGGGAACAGGCACGCGGGTTGGGTTCCGAATCCCGGCGTGGGCATAAACCTTTTTACACCCGTAAACTGGGGGTTTTTTGGATTTATTTTGTCGTAAGTGTTTTATATTATAACCAATGATGGAAAACAAGGTAGTCGTTGACCGGATGAGGTGTTGTTATTGCGGCGGCTGCGTCGGGGTATGCCCGAAGGATGCCCTATTGCTTGAGGAGATCGCGTTATCCGTCGACTCCGCCAAATGCGTCAAATGCGGGGCCTGCGTCAAGTTTTGCCCTGTCGAGGCTTTAAGTTTCCAAAAATGATGGACACAGTATTCGATGCCGTGGTCGTAGGTGCCGGACCGGCCGGGAGCATTGCCGCAAGGGTTCTGGCCGAGAAAGGCGTGAAGACTCTCGTATTGGACAAGCGTCAGGAGATCGGAGCCCCTAAGAGATGCGCCGAAGGCATTAATGTCGCCTCTTTAAAGCGCGTCGGTATAGAGCCTGATCCTGCCTGGGCTCTTCGGGATATCCGCGGCGCTATCCTGTATTCTCCTTCCGGCAGGCCTTTCAAGGTCGATCTGGGGAAGACTAGCGGTTATGTTCTGGAGCGTAAGATCTTCGAGAAGCATTTAGCCCGTGACGCTATACGGGCGGGTGCGCGCTACATGGTTAAGACGCTGGCGAAGGGCGTTGTCTTGGAGGATGGCCGGGTATGCGGGGTGAGTGCCGAGTTCATGGGCGAGGAGTTCACGGTCCGCTCCAGGCTTGTTATCGCAGCCGACGGGGTCGATTCCAAGATCGCGCGTTCGGCGGGTCTTGATACGAGCAATTCTCTCTCTGATTATCATTCCGGTTTCCAGTATGAGATGGCGGGTTTGAAGCTGGATGATCCGGATAATTTGCACATATTTTTCGGTGCAGATGTTGCGCCTAAAGGCTATGCCTGGATCTTTCCCAAGGCCAGGGACGTTGCCAATGTCGGCATAGGGATTCTCGGCCAGTTGTCGGGTCCGGGGCATAGGGCGAGGGAGTATCTGGATCGTTTCATCGCTAATCGTCCTGAGATATTCAGTGGTGCGAGTCCGATAGAGATAAATTCCGGGGGCATTCCGGTGGGTTCTGCGGCTCCTTGCCTTGTCGCGGACGGTTTGATGGTGGTCGGCGACGCCGCCCATCAGGTTAACCCGATACACGGCGGCGGGATAGCGTTGGCTATGAATGCCGCGAAGCTTGCCGCCCACGTGGGCGCCGCAGCCTTGTCCGAGGGAGATGTTTCCAAGGAGAGGCTTGGCGAGTATGAGCGGATCTGGCGCGAGGGCGACGGGGTCAAGCTGGAGAAGCTCTTGAAGCTTCGCGCTTTTATGGAGAAGCTTGATGACGACGACCTGGAGAAGCTCGTCGACATATTGGATAGCGACGAAGTGATCAAGCTTACGAATGGTGAGTATGGTTTCCTTGTCAAGAAATTCTTTAGGAAGGCGCCTAAGATCCTTCCGCTGGCTAGGAAGTTTTTGACTTGAATTGTTTTTATGGAACAGGATGCTAGGGTTTCTAGGGACAGAATCCGCGAGGAGGGAATTGCCTTGCTGGAGGAGTTCTCGAAGGAATTGGAGAGTGTCCCCGAGACCGCCGAGACGCATTACGTGATGGATGTCTCCAACGTTGTGCGCGACGACCGTGAAGGGCTCAGGAAGAACGAGTTTGCGTCAAAGTTCCAGCGCATAGTTCCTAAATGGGAGGACGGCTTCGTCGTCTGTGAGAAAGGCGTTTAAGGGGCGTTGTCTCAATTCTTATCCGTATATTCTAATATATATTCATTCTTCTAAACCGGTGTTTTTCTAAAAATGTCAGACAAGAAATTAGAGCTGCGCGTGGCTGAAGCCTTGCATAATGATGTCGGACGCGGCATCGTTCGAATGGACGGCGGGTCGATGGATGTTCTAGGCCTTACGTCCGGCGATATCGTCGAGATAGAGGGCAAGAAGACGACAGCGGCCATTGTTTGGCCTTCGCATCCCCAGGACTACGGCCTCGACCTCGTCAGAATGGACGGCCTGCTGCGACAGAATTCTGAAACGTCGCTCGGGGACAAAGTCAAGGTCCGGAAGGCCAGGACGGTTTCCGCTAAAGAGATAATGATCGCGCCTACGATGCATGAGATAAAGTTCGGCGAAGACTTTGCGTCGCACGTGAAGCAGAGGATGATCGGGAGGCCTCTTGTGAAGGGGGATAAGATCTCTATCGGGGTGCTCGGGCAGGCTATTCCTTTCGTCGTTATTTCGACCAATCCTAAGGGCATTGTCCAGATACAGGATGTTACGGATCTGGAGATCAAGGGCAAGCCGATGGTGGTTCCGGAGGTTCCTGCGGTCCGGTATGAGGACATAGGCGGACTGAAAGACGAGCTATCTAAGGTCCGGGAGATGATTGAGCTTCCAATGAAGCATCCGGAGCTGTTTGAGCGGCTTGGCATCAAGCCGCCTAAGGGAGTCCTACTGTTTGGGCCGCCGGGCACAGGCAAGACGCTTATAGCCAAGGCGGTTGCGTCCGAGACCAACGCGCATTTCATATCACTCAACGGCCCGGAGATAATGGACAAGTACTACGGCGAGAGCGAGAGAAAGCTTCGGGATATATTTAAGGAGGCCGAGGACAATGCTCCGTCCATCATATTCATCGACGAAGTGGATTCCATAGCGCCTAAGAGGGAGGAGACGAGGGGCGAAGTCGAGAGGCGTGTCGTGGCCCAGCTCCTGGCCTTGATGGACGGGATGGTGGCCCGCGGAAACGTCATAGTCATCGCAGCGACGAACAGGGAAGACGCAATAGACCCGGCGCTGCGCAGGCCCGGGCGATTCGACAGGGAGATAGAGATAGGCGTCCCGGACAAGGAAGGAAGGGAGGAGATACTGCAGATCCATTCGAGAGGGATGCCTCTCGACAAGGACGTGAACTTGAAAGAGATCGCGGGTTCCACGCACGGCTTCGTGGGCGCAGACCTTGACGCGCTGTCCAGGGAGGCGGCGATGAATGCTTTGAAGAAAGTCCTTCCGAAGATAGACCTTGAAAAGGAAGAGATCCCGACGTCGATCCTTGATTCGCTTAAGGTGACGAAGGATGATTTCGTCGAGGCTATGAGGGGTGTTTCTCCTTCGGCTCTCAGGGAAGTGATGGTCGAAGTCTCCGACGTCAAATGGAGCGACATCGGCGGTCTCGGCGAAGTGAAGTCAAGGCTCCAGGAAGCGGTTGAGTGGCCTTTGAAGCATCCGGAAGCCTTTAAGAGGATGGGCATCAGGCCCACGAAAGCGATACTGCTGCACGGGCCTCCCGGATGCGGGAAAACGCTTCTTGCGAAGGCTGCGGCGAATGAATCCGAGGCAAACTTTATTGCCGTGAAAGGACCTCAGCTTCTTTCAATGTGGGTCGGCGAGTCGGAGAAAGGAGTCAGGGAAGTATTCAAGAAGGCTAAGCAGACTGCTCCCTCCATTATACTCTTCGACGAGATAGACGCATTGACTCCTAAAAGAGGGGCTCATTCAGGCTCTCACGTGACCGAAACAGTCGTCAACCAGATACTGACAGAAATGGACGGCATAGAAAGCCTCGAGAACGTCATCATAATCGGAGCGACTAACAGGGTGGACATGATAGATCCTTCGCTTCTGCGGCCCGGGAGGTTCGATTATCAATTGCTCGTCCCTCCGCCGGACAAGGACGCCAGGCTGGACGTATTCAAGGTCCACACCAAGCGTATGCCCTTGAACGATGTCGACCTGAACGACATGGTCAGAAAGACCGAAGGATACAGCGGAGCAGACATAGAAGCCGTATGCAGGGAGGCTGCGATGATCGCTCTCAGGGAAGACCTTAAAACGAGCACAGTCACAGCAGACCACTTTGAGAGGGCGCTGAAGAAGATCAAGCCGTCTATCCCGGATTTCGAAGCCCACAAGAAGAAGCTTGTGACCCCTGCCTATGGCTAAGGAAAAGAGTTTTAAGGTGAAGACGTTGGACGTCGCCAGATATTCGAAATTGCTTGACATGAATTCGGCATATCT
Organism: Methanobacteriota archaeon; assembly: GCA_903930485.1. Classification (GTDB taxonomy): domain Archaea; phylum Altiarchaeota; class Altiarchaeia; order IMC4; family QMZM01; genus CAIYYO01. The sequence goes on along the minus strand of CAIYYO010000050.1, from coordinate 5,311 downwards.
CGGCGTCTCAAGACTGGTTCTGATGGAAAATGCAGGCCGGGAGGTGGCGGCGGCATGTTCCCGTTTTTCCGACATATCGATTTTCTGCGGTACGGGGAATAACGGAGGTGACGGCTTCGCTGCCGCAAGACACCTGTCGTCGATGGGGAAAAAGGTGACTGTGTATGCTGTTGCCGGAGTCCGGTCCAAAGATGCGGAGATGAACCATTCCATAGTCCGGAAGCTGGATTCGATACGGCTGATATACATAAGCGACTCCAAAGACTGCGACAAAATCAAAGACGACCTGCAGAAAGCCGATGCGGTCGTCGATGCCCTGCTCGGGGTCGGCGTAAAAGGAGAGGTCAGGGAGCCGATAAAAACCCTAGTCAAGACGATAAACGCGCTTAAAGCGTACAAAGTTTCCGCAGACGTTCCGACCCCAGGACTCAAGCCCGACATCACGTTATCATTTCATAACAAGAAGACTGAGGACGCAAAAGTCGTCGGCATCGGCATACCCAAAGAAGCCGAAACGCTTTGCGGGCCCGGCGACGTTTTTGCCGCTATCCCCAAGCGCGCAGGCTCGGAGCATAAAGGCGACTTTGGAAGGCTTCTCGTGGTCGGGGGCAGCAAGGAATATGTCGGCACGACGATGCTCGCCGCAAAAGCGGCATGCAGGACCGGCGTCGACCTGATATCGATAGCGTGCCCGGCCTACGTAGCGAAGAGGATAGCGTACGATCCCAACATACTAATCAAGCCCCTTGCCTCCGAAGATTTTCTGACAGAAGAAGACGCAGACCTTGTAGCGGCTATGCCATGTGATGCGATGGTCCTTGGCAACGGCCTCGGCCTGCGTGAAGAGACTCGAGCCTTCGTCAAAAAAGTTCTTGTAAAGGCGAATAAGCCGGTCATAATAGATGCCGACGCGTTAAAGCTCTTAAGCGTGAAAGAAATAGGCGCAAGCCACGTCCTGACGCCTCACGCAGGAGAGTTTCGCACCCTCTTCGGCAACTACGCCGACGCCTTCGAGGACAGAGTGAAACTGGTCGCATCTAAGGCGAAGAAGACAGGTGCGATCGTCGTTTTGAAAGGCCCTGTCGACATCGTGTCCGGTCCAACGTGCACGAAACAGAACAAGACAGGCAACCCCGGCATGACCGTCGGAGGCACGGGGGACGTTCTGGCAGGCATCATAGGCGCGCTTGCGACCAAATCCGAACCATTTGAATCAGCATGCGCGGGCGCATTCCTTTCGGGCCTGGCAGGAGACCTGTGTCGCGACAAACTTGATTACTCTTTCACAGCTACGGACGTCATAGAAAAGATCCCGGACGCGAAAGCGTTCTGCCGTCAATACGAATAAAACAAAATGAATCCTGAGATCACTGATTTCTCGGGCCTGGACAAATATGTCAAGAACCCGGATTATAAATTCAAAGACGCGGTCCTACAGTTCTACAGGGACATGGGAACTCGTCTTGGATACACCGTAAGAGACAATCCCTCGGTGATAGTGAAAGGCGTGAATTACGGTAAGCTCGACATGGTCTGGGTCGAGCCGAAAATAACGTTCTCTATAGAATTCGGCGGCTTGGATGAGATCTACAAGCACTTGTGGAAGATACTTGAATTCTCGCCAAGCCTCGCCGTGTTGTTGTTAAGCTCGAAGTCGGCGTGCAAGGCCGAGGAAGTCGTGAAAATGATAGAGAAATCCGATATAATCGGAGAAAAGAGATCGCTTTTTCTGGTGATCGATATTTCAGAGAGGAAAGTCCTTAGAGGCTTAAAAAATTAAAAGGGGCTTTTAAGGACTTATAGCCACCTTAAACTAACAAGAAAATGATGAATATGCTTAAAAACCCGATGAAGTAGACTATTACGCCCAGTTTCCAGTTCTTCATCTTGCTGATTGACACAATGAACGAAGCTACGGAAAAAAGAACCCCTGCACACAAGACAAGATTAACAAGATTCCAGCAGTTGTACTTAGAGGCAGCAACCTGCATGGTTTTACATATTGGGGTTAAAATAATCTCTGCTAGGCCCGTCTCATCGGCTTGAATCCCGGTCTTATAGTACACGCCTGCGAATATCCCTAATATTCCCCCGTCAACGAACACATCAATAGTCCCCATGCAGACTATTTATCTATTTCAGCAATTAGGCCCCCGTAATCGTCGGGCTTGTAGTATCTACCTTTACCCGCTTTTGCCAAGCCTAACAAAGTCTGCTCTTCGGTGTATGGGCCAACCCCTACAGTGTAGAATGTTATATTCTTGGCGACTAGGGAATGAATTTCCTGAAGCGATTGGTTAAAATCCCTGCCGGAATATACACCGTCAGATATAATGATGACATATTTGTCGCCGCTTAGGGAGTATTCTTGTAACGCCCAGTATGCCTTATCAAGAGCCTGATTCAGGATTGTTCCAAGCCCAAACTGGAGATTTTGTATCTTTTCTTTAATCTCCTTTCGCCCTTCCGAAAGCTTTTTCACATGTTCGATGATAGACGCGTTCCCCTTAAACTCTACGACAGCTACCTTGTCGTTGTCGTTAAGTTGGTTTACTATTCCCAAAGCAGCTGCTTGCTGTGGGGTATTTACTACAGATTCATTCATACTGCCGGATGTATCGATAACCAAAACTACTTCTCGTTCCTTCACGGTCGGTTCGGTATTTGCTGTCGAGGGTGCAGCTGTGGTTGTTGTAGATGTTGCGGTTGTGGTCGTCGCAGTTGTCGTTGAGGTCGTCATCGCTGTGATCTCATCTTTGTCGCAGATATTGTTATCATTTCGGTCTAGACAGCATTCGTTACCCACTTGGATGTAGGGGTTGTTACAGACCAACTCACTCCCGTTCTTGACGCAGCAGCACATAAGGGCAACCAGGAGTAGGGATAAGAGTATGCGGGGCATGGCGTATTATCTTGAGTAATGCGGGCATAAAAGCGGTCTTGAGGCGTTTCCCTCTCCGCATTGGGGATTATTTCAAGCAGACATACACTTAAATCTAACCCAGAAAGTTAAAAATGAGGTTTTATTCCTCAGAGGACCTTCACCTCTTCAACCTCGACCCTGCTGATGGGGCAGATGTTCTTGGTGTTGTGGTATATCTCGGTCCCGAGCTTTCCGAACATCGTCGCCTGCACGAAGTCGTTCAGGCTGGCTTCCTTGTATCCGTCGATGGTTTTTGCGATCTTTGCGAGTATGTCTTTCTTTTGCGAGGTCTTGGCGTTCTTGTGAGTTACGGCCATTACCTTCACTCGTACTTTTGCATCCGAGAGCTTGAGCATGCCGATGTAGTCGACCTTGCTCATTCCTTTCCTTATCTTGGAGTGGAGGTATCCCTGGTTGGCTTCGAATTTCCTGAATTTGGTGAACGCTTTGTCCTCTTTTACGTCGTTGATCTCAAGTATGACCTTCAGGTGCTGCTTGGTGCGGTCGTCGGTCAGGTCTTTCAGCGAGACGTCGACCCTCCTTCCTATCAGGTTGGCCGGGTCGCTGCCGAATGTTTTTCCGACTTCCTGCGACTCGAAATTCTCTGGAGCGACAAGCCTGTATATCGCTTTCTGCTTCCATGCCGTAATCTCTTTGGTAGCCATTTTTATCGATGATCTTTCGTTATGAGTTTTTCCGCCGCCATCTGGCAACTTATCAGGTCGTCCAGGGTGTTTATCAGCGTGGGTAAGCTGTTTGAGCCGACCTCTGTGATTATTTTCCCCCCCTTGCAGGAGGAGCTTATCTCGAGGCCGTCGAGCCTTATGTTGTCGACGTCGAGGGCCTTGGAAACGCTCGGCGCATCCGCGGACTCGGTCTCAAGCCTTGCCGTATACTTCATCCTAGCTTCACACCATAAGCTTGGCGGTTTCGGGATTGTATCTCCAGTCTTCCGGAAGTTTTCCGTTCCTGCGGTAAAACTTGCCCAGCCTGTGGATCTTTGATTCGACGAGCTGCATGCTCCTTTTGTTGTGCCTGTCTTTGACGTTCTTGTCCAGGTGCTTGCGCAGACTCAGCGCCTTCCTGATGAGGTTCTGCAAGTCTTCAGGGATCTTTGAGGCTACGTTGTTCTTCTCAAGGAAGAAGCCGAGCTTCTTGCCCGTGACGTCCTTTACCGAAGGGATGCCGTACTGGTCCCTGAGGGTTATCCCGATCTTGCTTGGCGAATTCTCTTCCTTGACAAGCTTTAATATGAGCTCCTCAATCTCGCTTTGATCGTACGCGACGAAATCCGGCTTGCCTGCCCTTGCAGGATGCTTGGACCCGGATTTGCCCTTTCTCCTTGTATGCATTCGTGCCATTTTGCTGGTGAATATGACCCTAAAGGCCTCAACTGATGGTTCCCTGGCATGCCGTTGTTCCCGATTGGGGACTCCGTCATCCGAGAAAAAAGACTAATATAACCCAAGGATATTGGAATTGGGATTTATAAATCGGCTAAGGGCTCGAAGCCCATTCGACGATTAGATTAAACACGTCCATCAGCGATGCATTCCCGTTGGACCATTCTGTTATCGTAGATAGTATTTCCTGGACGGTTATCGCGCCGCATGGCGGATAGTCGCCCTTTAGCTGGCATTGCCCATTGGTTGTCGTCGTGACCGAGGAGGTGGTGGTCGTAGTCGTTCCGGGAAGGGTCGTCGTGCTTGTAGCTGTAGTTGTTGTCGTGGCGGGTATTGTCGTGGATGTCGGGGGACTGCTTGTCGTGGTCGGAGCTGTGCTAGAGGACGTGGTCGTCGTAGTCATGCTTGTCGAGGAAGTAGTCGACGTTGTGGTCGTGCCTTGAAGTGTGGTTGACGTCGTTGTCGTGCTTGTTGTCGGGGGCGTAGTTGTAGTGGTCGGAAGCACGGTCGTAGTCGTGACGGCTGTTCCGCACCCGTAAATGCCCTGCTCCCCGGTCCTGTCTCCCGCCCCGGGGCTGTGCCGGGGATGCCCCATCCAATAAATATTCATCACCTCATTATGGTCGGCCCCTCTCGAATCGTTCAAATTATACAGGTCTCCCAGGCCGGTCACATGGCCTAATTCGTGGAACACCACAGACTGGAGGTCGATCCTTTCAGTCGTGCTGGCATTGCCGTAATCAGTCGTCCAAGCCTGGGCGCTTGCGAGGAGCATGTTGGATTGCGTAACTCTTCCGGAGCCGTCCAGGTATATGTATGTCAGACCTAAAGCGCTTCCTGAGATGCCGGGACTGAACTGTATAATGCATTTGCCGCTGCCGATGACTGCGCTTGGGTCCGCGGTCACGTTGTAGTAGAACAGATCGGTATTCGCGTAGTAGTTCCAGGTTTGCGCCGCAAGGGATATTGCCGACTCTCTCTGGTT
>CAIYYO010000049.1 GCA_903930485.1 Methanobacteriota archaeon | reverse complement strand
TAAACGGATTAAGGGTAAATCTCGCGGCAGGTGAAAAGGAGATCTCTTTTCCGAACTTTCCCGGATTGACCAATCTCAGCGTAATACGCGATGGGTTTATGTACATAGCGACACTGACATTCATGATGTTTGACAGCGCAACCCTTTCTTCTTCGCCGCGGTTCCTGATTAAGAGAAAGTCCCCATAGTCGTAGACTTCGTCGACCAAGTCCCAAACGAGCTTCTTCATCAAAAAAAAGCCAAACACCGCCATCAGCAGTGGGAAGAAGAGAAACATAAGATCTTTCTTAGCGGCTCCAGTCAGGATGGTCGAGACCACGAAGAAGGCCAAGAACCCGAACCACAGCAGCGGAAGGACCTTTTTGCTAATAAACGTAGAAGTTGAGGAGATCTTCTTCATAAGGGCACGACTTTACTTATTCAAACAAAAAATGGCACAAGGGCCACTAAAAAGAAGGGGGCAGAGAGAACCCCTTGGATTGTTGGCTTTGTTTTTCTCCCCATCCCTTTTCGTCATGCCTCTTGACCCCCTCAAGGCCGTGACGTTACCTGTTACACAGTAGCACGAACCGGCAGATAAGTACATGCCGATTTATGCTGTTTGTGGAGCGCGGCAGGATATCAGGATGCCGATGAATCAGCATTGTTTGTATCCCGCAGCTTCCTTATAAGAGAAAATATGCCGTATCCTATGAGAAGGGCAATGATGCCATATACCCACCACGGCAGGTTTCTACCGAAGAATAGTACGTAAATAAAAGGCGCTACGGTGGCGCAGAGAAATACCGTACCCCAGACCACTACTTCTTTTCCGCGTTTCTTGGCCAGCGCCCGCACTATGCGAAACAGCGAGTAATAGAAAAATGGCACACTAATGAGGTAAATTACCAGGAAGATTGCAGGATTAACGCCATACTGGTCGATAGCGTGCTTCATTATCCTATCAAATTTCGATACTATGAATTCTATCAATCCCGGCTATCTCCCTTCATGCAATGAATCAATTCTATTTAGCAAAATGGTCAAACGTATGGGGTCAGGGCTCAGATTTGGTATTACCTTTCCCTGCACCCTGCTTCTCCTGCTTTATGTTCACCAAACACAAAGGGGCAGAAAGAGCCCCTTGGATTGTTAAGCCTGGTTTTTCTTCCCGTCCCTTGGCGTCATGCCTCTTGCCTTCTCAAGGCTGTGACATTACTCATTACACGGTAGCACCAAACAACACAGAAGTAAAGTGCTCTTAGCATCCCGCCGCAGGTGGGACCGATTTATGCTGTTTGTGCAAGGCGTTCTGTCAAGGGTGATGCGGCTGTCATGGGAAATCGGGTATCAATATGATACCATGATCCATTATGGCCATGGTGCCAGTTAAACCTTTTTTTCTATATGGTGTCTAATATGACAGAGCCAACCATGGAAGGCGATGATCGCTTAGTAGAGAGGGCTCGGGCCGGTGATGAGGGGGCCTTTGAGGACCTGGTCAGACGATATGAAAAGCCGATCTATTATCTCGCCCTGCGCTTCGTCAAGGAAGAACAGGCGGCGGCTGACCTGGCCCAAACGGCGTTTCTGAAGGCGTTTCAAGGCCTGCCGGGCTTTCGCCGGCAATCGAGTTTTAAGACGTGGCTCTATAGCATTGCGATCAACCTTTGTAAAAATTACCTTCGCGACCAGGGGAAGAAAAAGGTGGACAGTTTAGGCGAGATGGACCCCCCTTCCTCGGCAAACCCCCTGCGGGAGCTTATCGAGCATGAGGGCCGGAGGCTTCTGGCACGGGCCTGGGAAAAACTCCCTGAGCGACAGCG
>CAIYYO010000048.1 GCA_903930485.1 Methanobacteriota archaeon | reverse complement strand
TTTCCGCAGCATTCCAGGTAGAATAAACGTCCCTCATATTCCATTTCAAGCGCCTTTTCAAGGACTTCCGCTATCTCTTTAGAGCTCATTGACATAAAAAAACACCCTTCTAAATAATTAGGGTAGTATGGATAATAAAGCGCGTGAAGAAAAAACCCTAGCGTCTTTGTGCAAAAAGTGCGCCGGGAAGTGTTGTATGGGCCACCACATAGTGCTTTCGGGCAGAGAATACGATCTGCTCAAGGCCGTAAAGGATTTCCCGCACGGCCGCATAGATTCGCCTGCCGGGGTCGCGATGGGCTCAATAGACGCCATCAGCCCGGGACGTTGCCCGTTCCTTGCAGACAAGATCGAGGCAGATGAGCAAAAGACGGCATGCATCCTTTCAGCCGATTCAAGGCCTCTTGTATGCAGGATGTTTCCTTTGACTTTCACGTGCGAACGGGGCAGGATAGAATTCTTTCTCTCGAAGAAGTGCCCCTATGCAGAAAAGGTCGCTGGACTCCATGAATGGATAATCCATACCACTCGTTTTTCGCGTAAGGAGCTGGCTTCGACGTGGTCCGGCAGGGAGCGCCGCTCGCTTGGGGGCCTGCTCAGGAAGGACCGGGGCGATCTGTTGGATATCCGGCCTGGCGAGCAAGGATATTAACGCAGGCGCACTAACTGTTTAACGGTAAGGTTTTTTATGCATGACGTGATCCGGGATGAGGGCTCTAAAGGGGACATAAGGTCTGGGATGGCGAAGAGTTATTTCCGCATGGGCGGGCTCTATGTGTCGCGCCGGGATTACAGGTATGCCCGAGAAATGTTTGAAAAAGCCCTGGACGTCTATACCGGCCTTGGAATGAAGAGCGAAGTTGCAGAGTGCTACCAGAGCATCGGGGCCGTTTACAAGTCGCTATGCGACCTGCCTCATTCGGTCAAGATGCAGAAGAAAGCCCTTGAGGTGAACGAGTCCCTTGGCAGCAAAGAAGGCATGGCCGCCAACTACGGCTCGCTCGGGGATCTGTATAACGCATTAGGCGAGCTCAAGAACGCCGAAGCCATGTACGTCAGAGCGATCAAGCTCTGCGAGGAGTCCGGAAAGATTGCCGATGCCGCAGCGTTGTACGTCAGTCTGGGAAGAGTCTGTATGTCGCGCAAGGAATACCGGGAAGCAGAGGTTGCTTATAAGCAGGCTTTGCTCCTTGACGAGAAGCTTGGGATAAAGGAAGACGTCGCTAAAGATTATTTGCGCCTCGGGGATGCGTATTCGGCTTGCAGGGATTACAAGGATGCAGTGGAAATGTATAAGAAGTCCGCCAAGGCTTATGAGGATATAGGCAGGCTGATCGATACCGGCCAGGTGGTCGAGAGCTTGGGGGACATGTATTTTGCCCACAACGACCTAAGGCACGGGGAGGAGGCGTACAGCCGGTGCATCACGATCTATGAAGGGTTCAAGTTGGTTGACGGTGTGGCGAGGGCGAGCCTGAAGCTCGGCAACCTTTATTTTTCGAGAGGGGATCTGAAGAATGCCGAGACTCTTTACAAGAAATCGATCACGCTGGGCCAGAGGCTTGAGACGAGAGCCCTTCTAGCCGATGCATGTTTCGGGATGGGCGAGGTTTTCCGCGGCCGCAGCGATGCAAAGTACGCCGGTGAATACTTTAAAAAAGCGCAGGGGCTGTACAACATTGTCGGCAATGAGAAGAAAGCCGCTGAAATACAGCCGCTATTGGACAACCTCAAGCACCTGCGAAAGAAGACTGTGTCAGGCAGATAGCCGCCTGAGCTCTTTCCTGCCTTTTTCCTTCAGCTTCAGGACCGGATACAAGCCTAGGGTCCGATATAGGAAACCCTCTCTTACAAGGGAATTGATCCGTTCGGTCGCCGAGTCCTGGTTCATGCTGGAAAGGCCTGCATAATGCTTTAGTTCGTCCAGTCTCATTTCTTTGATGTGCGACGCGCGGGAACCCGATAGTATCTCCGCTATCTTCCCGGCTCCAAAGGATTCGTCGGTGTCTCTCACGGTTTCCAGGATCGCCTTGACGATGTAGTCGTCCCTGGTCTTGTCCTCCCCGATGGGCAGGAGCATCTTTATCAGTGAGACGATTTCCTGGCCGTAGTCTTGGGATTTTTCCGGACCGACGCCTTTGATCTCTCCAAACTCCCTGATGTTTTTCGGCTTACATCTGGCCAGCATCTTCAAAGTATTGTCGGAAAAGATCCTGTATGGAATCATCCTACTCTCCCTGGCTTTTGCCATCCTCCATGATTTCAGTCTGATGTATAAGTCTTTGTCTTCGTCGGGCAGGTCGTCTACAGAGGGGGCGTTGGCTTCATCCGGTTCTTTTTCTTCGGCTTCTTTTGTTTCTTCCTTCACGGCCTTGGGTCTCTTCGTCCATTCGTCCTGTTTCTTTTTTATTATGTCCGTTAGTCCTTTAGCCTCTGCGATTTGCATCTCTTTCTGGATCCATTCCGGCAGTATCCTTTTGACCCCCATGCTTGAGTCGTTTGTATACCTGGCATCCGCGAGGAGTATCACTCCGGTGTCGACCGGGCTCCTGATGCACCTGCCTGCCGCCTGTACGGCAGCCGTCACCGCTGGCAAGTCGTAG
>CAIYYO010000047.1 GCA_903930485.1 Methanobacteriota archaeon | reverse complement strand
GCATACAAGTTCCAAGCTCTACCCGATGATAGGTTACAAGGGGACCACCCCGGTTGGCGTATACCCGGTTTTCCTGCAAAGAAAGCCCTTCACGAACATAATAACCTCTCCGCCTTCAGGCGCTCTCCTGCTGTATCTCGGTCCTTTGTTAGCGGATCAGGAAAGGCTCAAGCAGAGCACAAAAGAGTCGTTGTTCCTTGAAATGCAAAAGGAGATGAACCGTTTTATAGAAGGGCTTAAATACAACTATGCGAGGATACGCCCGGCGCCGAGGGTCGACGATGCAAGGCCTTTCCAGTGGACGGGCTACAAGGTCGAGCCGTTGTATACCTACATACTGGATCTGAGCAAGGGGGCTGACTCTGTCTGGAAGTCCATTGGCGACACGACGCGCGTGAGCGTAATAAAAGCCCGCAAGAAAGGCGTAACCGTCAGGGAGGGCGGAAAATCAGACCTTGAGTTCGTGAGAAAGCTGGTGGCTGAAAGGCTGTGCGAGCAAGGCCACAGCACCAACGATTACAGGAAATATCTCGAAGACGTGTTCGATACGTTCCACCCTGGCAATTTCAGGATCTTCATCGGAGAATACGACGGCAAGCCCGTCGGCGGGGTGACGCTCATCTGCTACAAGGGCCGAGCCTCTTTTTGGCTGGGGATGCCCAAGACCGAATTGAAGGGAGTATACCCCAACGATCTGATAATGTGGGAATCGATGCAGTGGGCATGCCAGAACGGCTACAAGGAATACGAACTGATGTGCGCGGGCGACGATCCGCGTCTAAGGCATTTCAAGTCCAAATTCAACCCTGAGCTGACTTTGTGGTATTCTGCCGAGAAATATTCTTCGGCATACTACTCGATGCTTGAAAAGGCATTCACAACATACAAGAGGCTGGTGAGTAAATGAGGAAAGCACTTTCAACTTATGCACTCTTCTTCCGCTTTCCTCTGATATAGAACGAGACAGCCGCCGCAGCCAATACGAACAGGCCTGCGACTGCGAGAGTGTATTTCGAGAGCATCAGGTTTGCATAGTACTGCAGCCGGTCCGAGACTTTGAGGCTGTAATCCGCCGAGTCATATCCCGGCTTGCCTGCCGAGATATTGTACGTGCCTCTCCGCAGCTCGACCGAGACCATCCCGTTCACGTCGGTCACGTATCCCTGGCCGTTCACGTTGACTGAGACTCCGTCGACAGGTTTCCCGTTCGCGTCCCAGACCGATAAGACGGTCGTTCCCTCATACCCTCCATTGACCACTCTCAAGACCAGTTTCTCTTTTGACGCAGCCGACTCCACGGACAATTCTTTACTCTCCGAGGCCTTGAGATCGGTGCTGACATAGCACATGCAGGCGCCGCCTTCTATTGCAGTCCTTTCAAGCTTGCCGTTAGACGCTTTGTACGGGCATTCCCCATTTATGGCCGGCATCGATACCTTATACGATACTCCGTTAATGGGCTGCTTGTTCTTGTTGGTGACATCGATCGCAACCATGCCGTCGTCCACCCTGACGACTGCAGTCACGTTCCTGAGAGACATGTAATATGAGGCAATCTCTGCGGGCGTCTCGGGAGAAAGGCCCTCACGGATTGCACGATCGGTCAGGTTGAGGAGCGGCTCGAGGTAGGCGGTTCCGCCGATATATGCGGACCTCCAGAGGAACAAGGTCGTGTCGTCATTGTCTATCGCATTGGCTAAGGTCCTGTTCCAAAGAGAGTATATACCTCCTGGATCGTCTCCTCTAGCAAGAGGGCAGGTGTCGGGCTGCACGACCGGGAGGAGCACGGTCCCGGCCTCTTTGCCATGGTAATACGCCATCCTAGGGCTTCTGAACCCGCCTCCGGCGTACATGACCTCCGGGGCCGGGATCAGGGAGTAGACCGCGCCGGAATCGGCCTCTGCCTTCACGGTGTCGAGATTTCTCTGAAGGTCATTGGGGATTATTCCCTCGCCTTCGGCGCCGTATTTCGCAGAGTAATAGAGCGTGTCGTTCATCTCCTGCCTCTGCGCTTCCAAAGACATGTAGGAGTCGTTGTAGGTCCTTGCATAAGACATGATGCCTGCTCCGGATTCCTGAAGCCTTCCGACGGCGTCGTCGTCTACGGCATCGTTGCCGAACGGCAGGGCTTCGATGTAACTGACGTTCCCAAGCTTGCTGAATTCGTTATGGGCGTCCAGGATGCTGGCGAAGGATTTCTCGTCTTTGATGGATTGGGGATTATCGATGTAGCTGAGGATGGCAAATGGTGGCCGTCCATTACGGTAGGGATAAAGGTGCACCTGCAAGTACGGTTCCAGGTCTGACTCGCATGCGTCCTTGTCCCCGAGGGTTATGTAGGCCGTTACGTGCAATGAATCCGCGGGCTGGATGCTTGAAAGGATCTTGACGTTCTTGATGCTGTAGTTGATGGAGGTGCTGCCCTGATACTCCATCTCTGACGGAAAGGGCGACGTCTCGTCGTAAAGCGTATATATCCCTTTGACGCCGTCTGAAAAGAAGACCCGATCAAAGCTTTCCCCGTTTATAGTGACCTCGTCGTCCGAGGGATAGACCATCTTCTTTGACTCCTTGTTTTCTTTCAGCCTGTAGGTTATCTGCGACATGGGAGAGAACTGCATGCTGGTATAACCCACGTTAAGCAGCGAGTCGGTCGGAAAGGACATTGCGTCGTTGCTTATGGTCACTTCCTTCTTGAAGGCCTTCTCGTAGAACGTATATTTGACCGTGAGGCTGGCCCATGTCTCGTTATGGTTTATGCCCGGCAGGATAGTCGAATATGTGAGTTGGTTAGGCTGAGGCTGATGGACCGTGTAAGACAGGTCTTTAAGCAGATAAGCCGAAAGCTTTTCATTATACGGCCCGGCATACCATGAAAGGATCAAGTAATCCTCGATATACCCCCCGCCGAGGAAATCCTTCTCGCTGTCGCCTAAGTATTTTATCTGAGGAGCATCCTTCATGATGTTTATCCTGTAAGCCGAGGTCTGCACGTAGTAGGACGAACTCTTATCCTCAATGACGGGCACATTCTCTTCATAAACGACCTGTTCCGTATAAGAAGCATCCTTCGTATCGTTCCTTTTTTCCTCCCGGGCAAAGGAATAGATGCCGAAGTCCTTGCAGGAATAGATCTTGTCCAGTACGGTGTTCTTGTCTATCAAGGCCCGGTCCATAGTCCCTGCGAAGTTGTCAAGGACCCTACTCGAAGAGATCACGTAATCCGCTCCGTAGCTCGAATGCAGGTCTGCGGCATAGCCCTCGCTGTTGTTCTCCAGGTAGACGCTCTCAAGGTCTTTGAGAAGGACATTGGTCTCGGTCCCGTAATCGGCGTCCACAACCTCTTTCTTAGTGAAAGTCGTAAGCTGCCTGTACCCGGGCCCGACGCTTTTCTCGTTCGCGTTCCCGTAGCCGCTAAGCCACTTCATCGAGTTGATCTCATAATCTCGGCCGGCGCTGCCCGGCATGTAATAGATGTTCCCGATAGCCGGAACCACGATAAAAGAAGCCAGCAGACCGAACCAGGCGACGGCGTTAACTATCCCCCTGATCCTACCCCTCTTGATTTTCCCGATCCTGTCCGTCAGCCAATAGAACCCCGCGACCGCGGAAATCGGGATGATCACTAGGGCGTAATACATCTCCCTCAAAGCCCCGGTGGAGCCGGTGTACAGCGCTCCGGGGATCAGGGTCACAAAAAATATCGTGACGAGCGCGCATTTGCCGTCCCTGCCGAGCCTGAAAAAACCCGGAATTGCGAGTATGCTGTGTATGGGTCCAAGCCATAGCGGCGCCGCGACGACGGAGTGGGATATCTTCGTGACGCTGCCGAGCAGGGGGATTCCCGGGAAGATTTTCAGCCTATCCCTGATACTATTCTTCGTTATCCTGCTTCGCACGTACGTTATGAGAGAGACTATGCCATAGAAAAAAGCGCTCCATATCATTACATTGACCGGGTTAGCCTTGACGAAGATCTCGTCGTAGAAAAGCCTGCTCAGGTCCCCCACGTACCCGATGTGCGTCTTCGAGGATATGAACTGGCCAACCGAAAGCACGAGAGTCGCCTTATCCGTATACTGGGGCAGGATTATCGGGAAGACGGAGACGGTCATCATATATATGAGCATCGTCATGACAAGCGTCACGAACATCTGCTTATGAGCCCGGCCCGATAGCGCTGCATAGATCACCACGTATGCGAGGGCGTAGAGCATTATGAACATGTAAGAGCCGGTATGCGACATGCATATCATGAAGAGCGACACGCCTATCACTAGTAGGTTCCTAAATATGTCTCCCCTTTTCATGGGCTTCATCGAGAGGTACAGGGCGCAAAG
>CAIYYO010000046.1 GCA_903930485.1 Methanobacteriota archaeon | reverse complement strand
TGCCAGGAACACGCTTAAGGCCTTTTTCTTTCCGAGGGAATAAATTTCCGCAACGCTTACGGATTCTCCTTTTGCGGTTTTGACTGCCATGCCCAAAGCCGCGGAAATGAAGAACGAACAGGTAAGGAGCATCAGAAAGAAACAGATGACCGAGGCTGCGATAAACCCTAAAAGTATGACGGAAGGGTTATTCAATGAAAGAGCCGAGGCATACGTTTTCTGCAAGGCGACGAAGGCGATCAATCCCATAGGGACACCTGCAAAGACCAACGACAGGATGGAGGCGGCAAGGTAAGGCAGGCCAAGGACCGGGTTGCTTTTCCAGCCGTAGAATCCATTCCATATAGTCTCTTCAAGGGTTTCCGTCATTTTGAGCCCACACCCCCTGTGCGTGCCATGTAGAACCTCGTCCAGAATAGGGTTTCAAGAGGCGCCAAAACACACGAGTAGACAACGATCAATGTTATGACCATCACCCCGGCGGCCGCGACGATTATCATCAGGGCGGGGCCCATAGCCTTGGGGATGCCTTCAGCCGACAGGTCGCCTAACGGGAGGAACAGGCATGAAACTGCTCCGATTAGCATGGCTAAGATGACAAAAGCAAGTAATATGGCAGACCTGAGGATGCGTATGAACGACCACATGTAGACGGTTTCCAGCTTGTGTTCCTTAAAAAGCTTGAGCCCCTTGGAAAATCCGTCCACTAACTCTTGATCGCCAACGACTATCGCGTATTCGACGAGGGCGAAGATTATCGAGAAAGCGATGGAAGACATCGACAGGTACCCTCCCTTAAAGATCATCTGAGGGATGAGGAGAGCGAGGCCGACCGCTCCCGCGGCCGCAAATATCGCGATCCTCGCCGCAAGCAGGTGCAGGAATTTTTTTCTCCCTGCCGAGGTCATGTCGTCTATCGAAGCCTTTCCGGTCTCGAGCGCCTTCGAAGCCATGCCGATGGCCCCGGCCTCGAAGAATGTGGAAATGACATATATTATGAGCAGCAGGATTACCAGGATCATCCCGTCAAATAGGAAGAGGGCCCAGTTGACGTTCGACGAATCCAGGCCCGCGCCGATTCTTCTGACCGGGTTGAGCAGGAAGAATACCATTGCGAAGTAGGCGACGAGAAGGAACAGAGCCACGGTGGCGTTCATCAGGAAAGGAACTCCAAGGACCAGGTTCCTTTTCCACACGAGGAAGCATCCGTTGATCGTCGACTCAAGGCTTTCGGTCATTACAAACACGCAAGATACTGCGGCCTCAGGCCGCATAGCATCTTGCGCTTGCACCTCCGTTTGCATATTTTGACATTTGCGTGTTTGTATATCACAAACCTCGCCCTTTAGGCGGGTTTGTTGATTTTATTCCGTTCCATATGTAATTAGGAGGCTTAAGTAATATAGATACCATGACACGAGTGATGGGCATAGACCCCGGGACCAAGAGCTTCGACTTCTACGGCATGGAGAACGAATCCGTGGTCTTGAACGAATCAGTGCCTTCGGAAGAGATCGCAACCAACCCCATGAGATTCGTCGAGATAGTGAAATCGATGGAGGCAGACGTCATCATAGGTCCTTCAGGATACGGGCTGCCGATAAAGAGACTGCGAGACCTCGACAAGAAAGACTTTTTCCTGCTGACGCTGGTAAGGCCCGAAGAGCTCAACAGCATAAGTGTCCTCTCAGGGATGCAGAAATCCCTCGCCCTCTTGAAAGACGAGGACTGCCCGATGTATTTCATACCAGGAGTCATACACCTGCCCACGGTTCCCGTGCACAGGAAGCTGAACAAAGTAGACATGGGAACTGCAGACAAACTGTGCTGCGCAGCCCTCGGCATCCTGGACCAGTCCACGCGGCTGGGCGTAGAATACTGCGAAACCTCATTCATCATGCTGGAAATGGGATACGGCTACACGTCCGCGATCGCGGTCGAGAACGGCGAGATAGTCGACGGCGTAGGCGGCACGACCGGGAGCCCTGGTTATACGTCGATAGGCGCGATGGACGGCGAACTCGCGTACCTGCTCGGCTCTTTTGACAAGACCCTGCTCTTCGAGGGAGGCGCATCGTCGCTGACAGAGGCGAAGATGACTCCTGAAAGGCTCGCAGGCCTGGCCCACGACGGAAACAAGTATACAGAGGCATGGAAGGCCCTGATGGAGGGAGCGGCAAAGGACGTCCTGCAATTGTTCGCATCCACGAAGCCTAAAGAGGTACTGATATCCGGGAGGCTTACAAGGATCCTCCACGTTTCGGAGGGACTGAGGGAGAGGCTCGAATTCATGGCGCCGGTGGAGAACGTCGAAGGCTTCTCCAAGGAAGTCAAAGAGGCCGCCCAGGGGGCTGCCGTAATAGCCAACGGCCTCGCAGGAGGCGAGTATAAGGACCTCGTAGACCAGATGAAATTAAAAAAGGCCCGGGGCACGGTACTTGACTACATACACCTCCAGGAAGCCGATGCCTTGAGGAAAAGATACGGCATTATCTGAAAAGAGGTTTTTATCCCGTTTTCCCAAATAGAATAAAGAGAAATAAAATGGAAGTAGAGACCAAGTTCATGACGCTTGACAACAAGGAGTCGAGTTTTGAGAAGGTAACCATGCCCAAGACAGTCGTCTTCTACCCGTATTTCCATTACAAGCCTCTTAAAACCGGGGGCGGCGAGACTGATAGGGCATACCTGATCTCTTTGCCTCTTACGGATTTCAGCCTCCAAAAGCTGGCGGATGCTGAAAAGGACTTGTACGCGGGCAGGCACAATGAATACGGCTTCTGGACAGCCAACGTCAAAGAGGAGCATTACATAGGCCTGGGGGTGAAAAGTCTCTCGAAACTTTTTGACGGAACCTGCGAGGCAGAGGCATGGCTTACGATGCTCTACAGGGACGACACATTATTCGTTTACAGGATCAAAAAGACCGCCGGGGCTTATGTCAGCCCTCTGGTAGACGTTTACTTCTCGGACTCGTCATTGCCGTACCTCGAGAAGATGAAATGGCTCCGGGAATTCCTTGAAAAGAACGGTCTGGCGACCCTTGGCCATGAATCGAAAGCAATTGCCACCAAGTACGCCTCGACGAAATACACTTATTACCGCGAGACCGAGAAGCCGGAAAAGGTCGAGAGGAACCGGCTCGCATTCCCGGCACACGAGCCCCGGACGTTCATGGAAAACATCTACGGGTGCACGTGGCATACTATAGTCGTTAACGACAATGTGATAAATGAGGGCCCGAGGTTCGTCCTGCTCCGGAACGCAGGGGCTAAGCTGGGCAACGTTCTAGACGAGCTGTCCAGCATTCTGGTACACAGGCGAGGGGGCTTCGTCATGGGTAAGGAATTCGCCAGCAACGACTTCCACCAGGAGACGACGTACTGTATAAGGGAGGTCGACGAATACGTGTTCAGCGACGTCACTATACTGAACATAGAGTGCGACACGTACACGAATAACAGGGACGAGGGCCTGGAGAAATTCCTGAAAGGCCTGTCGGAAATAAGATTCCAAAGACATTAAGGAAACAAGGAGGTGAATAAAAAACAATGGCAACGCCACCGAAATCAATGGGAAAAACAAGAGTAGAGCTTATGATAGATCAGGAAGCGTATAAGAGCTTCGCGCATCTGTGCACGAAAAAGGGGATGACGCCGAGCGTCATGGTCGAAAGATATATTAAGGAAACGAT
>CAIYYO010000045.1 GCA_903930485.1 Methanobacteriota archaeon | reverse complement strand
GGAAAGCCAGCATCGGTTCTAGCTAGACAATCAGCTAGCATCCATAACCAAAAAAGGAAGGAAAGAAAGATAGCAAGAAGAAAAAATAATTCTAGAATTAAAGTTATCCATAAAATATCCCCCACGAAATTAGCAATCTCTGAAGTATCTGGAGCCATAAATGTATGATATTGTTATTTAAAGAAATTTATTTAATACGATTTTTATTAACAGTTATATCCTCTGCCTTTAATTCTGCATAGACTATTATGCCCCCGAGGACTGCAGTTACTAGTTGAATCATCCCCATCGCTGTCAGGAAAATAGAAGGCACGACGTTCGCCGCAAAGAGCACGTAGGCGGCCGCGTATAATATTCCTGCCTTCCCGAGCGATGCGCCAGCAAGGGTCAGGAAATAGTTGTATCCGTTTCGAATCTTTTTCTTGAATGCATATACGAGAAGCGCGTTCCCCATCCAGATGAACGGCATCATGAATACGAGGAAATAATTCATGGGTCCGAAAAGCGCGCCCTGCATAAGCGCCCCGATGCTAGGAGTAAAAATGATCGGCAGCGTCCTGTAGGACTGCAGGCTCAAGGCGGACCTTATCAATAATGCGTTGACGAACGCGCCCACCAATAGCTGCGGCGCGCCTGTCACGAACGGCACAAGGAATCCAAGCAGGCCGAGCGCGATCATCTCGACGGTCTGCCTTTTTGCAGAATATTTATTGTAAACCTCATCCATCAGGCCTTCGCCGTAAGAGAATAATCCGTTAGACATAGTTGATTAATGGGTCGGACGGGTTTAAATAATTCCTGGAAACGGTTTTATAATAACAAAACTAATTCATTAACATGGTAAAAACAAAAAACCTCATAATCTACGCCCTAATCGGGGGCGTGCTTTCAGGGATAATGTCTTCACTGCCATTGATAAAATGCTGCAACATCTTCTGCTGTTTTTGGGTCATACTCGGAGGCGCTTTGTCGGCGTTCCTGTTGTCCAAAAAGGAAAAGATCGAGCTGAAGGACGGGGCCGTGGTCGGGGCATTGAGCGGTGTGATAGGCGGCGTGATCGCGACGGTTGTAAGTATCATTTTTGACCTTATCGGGCAGACTTTTCTTGGCGCATGGGGCTTGGGTAGCGGGGGTTTAAGCGGAATGCCCGGAATGGGGTTCCTGGGCACTTTAGGGATTGTAATTGTATTCGCCATTACCCTGGTCATTTACATACTGCTCGGCATAATATTCGGAGCCGCTGGCGGGATAATCGCGGTCAAGCTCTTGGAGAAAAAGGCTTCAGAGCCGCCGAAGCCCGTTGAAAAGAAGGTTGAAGAGAAGAAAGAAGAAAAGATCGTTTCAGCGACAATCCAGAATGCAGACGTTAACGCAGCCCCGAAAACAGGCGAGCCGAAGCTGTCCGAATACAAGGCTTGACAAGGGGATCGCTTATTTCTTTTTCCTGTTTATTATCTCTTTTTTCTGCCTTCTCATAGTCGTCGCTCCGTATCTTATGAGCATAGGGCAGGATTTCTTCGCATCCTTGATTTATATCGGATTCTCGCATTCATGCCATCAATTGCCCGAGAGGTCTTTCTTTTTGTTCGGCTACAAGCTGGCTGTGTGCCAGAGGTGTACGGCGATATATGCCGGTTTCCTGCTGATGACCTTGATGTATCCCCTGGTTCGTAAAGTAGACGGGGTAAAGACACCGGGCAAGCTGCTGCTCGTCGCCGCGTTAATTCCTATGGGGCTTGACGGAGGCCTGCAGCTTATCCACGTCATTCAAAGTAATCCATTCCAGAGGGTCGTAACTGGTGGGATCTTCGGGCTAGTACTGCCGTTGTATGTGATCCCTGTGTATAATATGGTTTTTTATGACTTCCTCGGATGGCTTAGATCAAAAAAGAAGAAAGATTGAAGCCTTTAGAGCTTGGCTTCGTTTATCTTCGTCCTACATGCGTGCTCTATACCCCAGAGGTCGTGCATCTCGTGCGGCGCGATAAATGAGATAGCCCTGCCGGTATTTCCTGCGCGGCCGGTCCTTCCTATCCTGTGGATGTAGTTCTCCTTGTCTTTGGGTATGTCGTAGTTGAATATGTGCGACACGCCTTGTATGTCGAGCCCCCTTGCTGCGACGTCGGTCGCGACCATGAAGGTTATCTTCTTGTTCCGAAACCCGTCCATCACGCGGTCTCTCTGGTTCTGGGACAGGTCGCCGTGCATCGCCTCGCTCCGCAGGCCTCTCTTCTGCATCATCCTGCTTAAGGTATCGGCCCAGCGCTTCGTGTTCGTGAAGACTATCGCGCTCGTAGGAGCCTCACGTTTCACGACCTCGATGAACGCATCGAGCTTGGTCTTCTGGTCTATTTCATAATAGAACTGCTCTATCTCGTTCACGGTAAGCTCTTCGGGGCTCACGGAGATGATTTCAGGATTGTTCATTATCGATCTTGAAAGGTCTTTTATCCTGTCGGGTATGGTCGCGGAGAAAAGCATCGTCTGCCTGTTCCTCGGGATAGTGGATATGATCCTTCGTATGTCGTCGATGAATCCCATGTCCAGCATCCTGTCGGCTTCGTCGAGCACCAGAATCTTTACTTGGTCGAGGCGCAGCATCCTCCTGTCTAGGAGGTCTATCAGCCTGCCAGGGGTCCCTACTACAATATGTACTCCTGCGTTCAGGGTCTTCACCTGGGGCATCAGGCTTTTGCCGCCGTAGAAGGCCGCGCATTTGACCTGCTTCCCGTAACTCACTTTGCGTATCTCGTTGCATACCTGCTCGGCAAGCTCCCTTGTAGGAGCCACTATCAATGCCTGCGGTGCTCGCACCTTGGGATCGATCTTCTCCATTATAGGTATCGCGAACGCCAGCGTCTTGCCTGTGCCGGTCTTTGCCTGGCCGATCAGGTCTCTTCCCTGCATCAGAATCGGTATACCCATTACCTGTATAGGCATGGGGGTAACGAATCCGCTGTTTTCCAAATCTTTCAACAATTCCGGACTTAGATTTAAGTCCCTAAATTTCACATCATCCATTTTAAGTTCTTTCAGATACAATATGTAGAATTATAGACTGCCACAGTAAGCCAAAAATACTATTCTATTGCAGAAGCATTTAAGTCCTAATATGTCTTAATCCAAATTCTACGC
>CAIYYO010000044.1 GCA_903930485.1 Methanobacteriota archaeon | reverse complement strand
CGAATTCAACGAGACCGCGAAGATAACCGGCCTCGGAGTTATACTAATCGGCCTCGTAGGCTTCATCCTATTCCTCATAGCCCAGATAATAAACATCTGATTACCAAGGGGTTTCGAGAATATAGTTTTTTTATTGATTAAATTCTATATCTATTTCCCTCACACATCCGATTCAAAAACGATAAACCGGTGGTTCACATGATCTACGTAGTCAAGGTAACGGCCAACCAGGAGAAGGTTGTCGCCGAAATGATAGCAAGAGAAGCCGTGTCCCGAAGGAAGGAGCACCTTGAGGCAGGGAAAGAGGTATACTCGGTCCTGTACACGACAGGCCTTAAAGGATACATACTCGTGGAAGCAGACAAGCCCGGGACAGTTGAAGACCTGGCCCTGAACGTGCCCAAGACCAAAGGACTGCTCCTGAAAAAGAAAGGAGACCTGGAATCCGCAGGCACCGTGCCCATGGCGGAACTGGAAAACACCCTCATGCCCAGGCCGATGGTGGAAAGCCTTACCAAAGGAGACCTGATAGAGCTAATAGCCGGTCCCTTCAAGGGAGAAAAAGCAAGGATAGCAAGGATCGACGCAGCCAAGAACGAGATAACGGTCGAACTCATAGAAGCGGCCGTACCAATCCCTGTCATCGTAAGAGGAGAGGATGTCAAGATAATCAAGAAGGAGGAGAACGAATAATGGCTAAAGAGACAATAGACGCGCTCGTAGACGGAGGAAACGCAAGCGCGGGACCGCCCCTTGGGCCGGCCCTTGGACCGACAGGAGTCAACATAGGAAAAGTCATCGCAGCGATAAACGAAAAGACCGCCGACTACAAAGGCATGAAGGTGCCTGTAAAGGTCATCATAGACACGGATAAGAAGGACTTCGAGATAAAGATCGGCTCGCCTCCGGCGTCGTCGCTTTTGAAGAAGGAGGCAGGAATAGAGACCGGCACGAAGGACGGAAGCCCGGTAGGCGACATAACATTCGAGCAGCTGCTCAAGGTCACGAGCATGAAGAGAGACGCTCTCCTTGCAAAAGACCTGAAGGCCGCCGTAAAGGAAATCGCCGGAACATGCGTTTCGACCGGTCTGACGATCGACGGGGTTTCCCCTAAACAGTTCATAGCCGAAGTCAATGCCGGGAAATTCGACGACCAACTGAAATAAGTGCATGTTGCATCCCAATTTAAATAACCAAAGTCCAATAATCTTACTTCGAATTTTATAAAGATTATTCCGCAGCACTACCCACTGATCAATAACCAAAGCGCGGGTAGGAGGAAAAATGAACAAAAAAGACATATCAAAAAAGATCGAAGAGGCCAAGTCCAAGTCGACCGGCAGGAAATTCAAGCAGACCGTCGAGTTGTCTATGAATTTCAAGGAATTGGACATGGAGCGCGCTGAATACAAGCTTAACCTGAATCTGCTCCTGCCCAAGGGCCGCGGGAAAGACATAACCATCGGCGTCTTCGCCGACGGAGACATGAACGTCCGCGCAAAGAAACTGTCCAACCACGTTCTAAACAAGGCCGAGCTCGAGGAATACGCGAAGAACAAAAGGCGGATGCGGTCTTTTGCCACCTCCTGCTATACTTTCATAGCCCAGCCCGACATGATGCCGCTTATCGGAAGGTCATGGGGTGTCGTACTCGGTCCGAGGGGCAAGATGCCTCAGCCCGTGCCTGAAGGCGCAGACCTGACGGCGGTCATGAACCGTTTAAAGAATACTGTAAGGATAAGGTCTAAGAAGAACCCGACCATACAGGTGCCGGTAGGCGTCGAAGACATGGATCCGGACGATCTTGCAGACAATGTTTCATTCGTGCTGGAAGCCGTCGAAAGGCAGATCCCGAAAGAAAAGGTCCAGTCGGCTTATCTGAAAACAACGATGGGGCCCGTATTAAGGCTGATATAATAAGAAAAAATGGTCGCTACTTGGAAAGTTAAGGCAGTAGAAGAGCTCGCAGACAAGATGTCCAAATCGAAAGTGGTCGGCGTAGTAAGCGTCAGCAAGATACCGTCAAGCCAGCTCCAGCAGATGAGGAAAGGCCTTAAAGGCAAAGCAGACATAAAAGTAGCCAAGGGCAGCATCATACGCATGGCGTGCGACAAAGCCAAAATAAACGGTCTATCGGACCACGTCAAAGGACAAGTGGGGGTCGTATTCGCAGACACCGACGCCTTCAAGCTGTCCAAGCTGATGAGGACCACCAAAACAACGGCACCCGCAAAGCCCGGAAGCATTGCCGAAAAAGACATAATCATACCTGAAGGAGACACGCCCTTCAAGCCAGGCCCCATAATCGGAGACCTCCAGAAGGTAGGCATCAAGGCCAAGATACAAGGCGGAAAAATAGTCATCACCGACGACTCACCCGTAGTGAAGAAAGGCGGAGTCATATCCGCAGACCTCGCCAACGTCCTGGCGAGACTCGGAATACAGCCCGTCGAGATCGGCTTATCCATAAGCGCGGCCTACGATAAAGGTATGGTCTACACAGGCGACATACTCGCCATAGACACCGAATCGACGATAGCAAAGATGGTACGGGCGCATGCCGAGTCGATAAATCTAGCTTACAAGGCGGAATTATACAACAAGGAGACTATCAAACTGTTCGTAAGCAAAGCATTCAATGAAGGAATCTCTCTCGCGGTGAATACGAACGTCGTGAACAAGGACACGATAGAGGCGCTGCTGGCAAAAGCCAACATGCAGATGTACTCCGTCGCGTCCCAGGCGTCCGGGGAAGCGGCCGCGGCTTCAGGCGGGAAAGCCGAAGAAAAGAAGAAGGAAGAGCCCAAGAGCGAAGAGGAAGCCGCTTCAGGCCTCGCTTCGCTGTTCGGCTGAGCATTTTTTATCTCTTTTTCTCTTTTATATCGAGTTGGATTAATTAGTAATCGATGGATTCCTTTCTCAGACAAGTCCCTTACGTTCTCCTTTTGTTGGCTCTGTTCAACGGTTGTACCTCTCAAAGAATATATCTTTGTTCAGACGGTAAGTCGGTTTCAAGCCCGGACATGTGTTCCGGAACAACCGCTCTGCAGGCAACCTCGACGGAATCAATTGCAACAACGACTACATACATCCCTAAATTCAAATGCAGGGTCGATGTGACTAATGGGGCATGCGAAGACGAGAAAGGCGTCTATTACGTGACAGGCATATGCGAAAATGATACGAAGCAGATCATGTATTGGGTCTGCGACGTAGACGGGTTCTATTGCGTGGCTAGGGCAAGCGTAAAGGCCGACTGCAGATCTGAAGGAAAGATATGCATCATGACGCCGGAACTGGATCCAGACCTTGCGTCTTCTTATCTGAACCTTGTGAAATGCGCCGACAAGACAAAGGACGAATCGTGGATACCCGGCCGGTACCTCAGCATTATGGGCAAATGATTTTTTTCTGATTAATCCTTTTCCACCGCCAAATAACATTATAATGGAGCGCACTATCCGGCTGGATGCCCGCAAAACCGCTGCAGCCAATGCCGAGTCTTTTTATGAAGAAGCCAAGAAGGCCAAGCAGAAGCTGGTCGGAGCGAGAAAGGCCCTCGACGACACGCGGAAAAAGATCCGCGACCTCGAGGAGAAGCACGAAGTTTCAGTCGGCGTAAGCGCTCCGAAAGCGAGAAGAGAAAAAGATAAGAAGTGGTTCGACAAGTTCCACTCTTTTCATTCCAGCGACGGCTTCTTCGTCATAGGCGGGAAAGACGCGACGACCAACGATATACTCATAAAAAAACACACAGAGAAAGACGATATCGTCTTCCACGCAGACGTCCACGGAGCCCCTTTTTTCGTGGTAAAGAATCCTGACCGCAAGGAAGTGCCGGAAAGCACCCTGCGTGAAACAGGCGACGCCGCGGCCGCATATTCAAAGGCATGGAAGCTCGGCGTCGGCTCATGCGATGTATATTATGTAACCCCCGAACAGGTCTCGAAGACCCCGCCGAGCGGCGAATACCTGGGCAAAGGGGCCTTCATGATCAACGGAAAAAAAGAGTGGCTGCGCGGCCTGCGGCTGCAGATAGCAGTCGGATTCGTAAAGGGCGCCGAAGAATCCGTGACCGTGGGCCCTGCCTCGGCCGTCGAGGCCCGGACTCGTTATCTCGTCAAGGTGACTCCCGGCGACATGAAATCAGAAGAGCTTGCAAAGCAGATAAAGAACCAGGCCCTGAAAAAAGCAGGCAAAGAAGACGCCGAATGGATAAAAACCGTACCCCTTGAAGAGATACAGCGCCTCATCCCTGGCGGAAAAGGCAGGGTCGTCCCCTAGATTTTGGCAGGACATATTTTAAGGCTGTGAAAACTATATCAATAATCTTATTTTCCAGAGTTGATCTAAAATGCCTGAAGAAATGACTTACAGCAAAGCCGGCGTGAACATAGACCGGGAAGTTCTGGCGATAAAGAACATAAAGAAATGGGTGTCCAAGACGTTCGATTTCCGTAAAGGAAAAGTGGGCGAAGTCTTGAGCGACGTCGGCTCCTACGCGAACGTCATAGACATGGGCGACTATGCCCTCGCAGTGTGCATGGACGGCGTAGGCTCTAAGGTGCTCGTCGCACAGGAGCTGAAGAAATTCGACACCGTGGGAATAGACCTCGTAGCCATGAACGTGAACGATGCGATTTGTCTCGGCGCCGAGCCGATAGCAATGGTGGATTACATGGCTTTCACGAAGATAGACCCGGATCTTGCAAGAGACCTTGCAGCCGGCATCTACGAAGGCGCGAGGCAGGCAGGGATCGCGGTCGTCGGCGGCGAGACGGCGACGCTCCCTGAAATAATAAAGGGAGTCGACGATAGAGGATTCGACCTGGCCGCGACAGTTATAGGGGTCGTCAAGAAAGACAAGATCATAACCGGGGAAAAGATAGCGCCCGGGGACGTCGTCCTGGGGATGAAGAGCTCGGGCGTGCACAGCAACGGATTCACTCTTGCAAGGAAGATCCTTCCGAAGACCATGTGGACGATGATCCTTACGCCGACAAGGATATATGTTAAAGAAGTCCTAGAGCTGATTGGCAAGTACGACGTCCACGGACTGGCTCATATAACCGGCAGCGGATTCTTGAATCTCGGCAGGTCTACGAAATACGGTTTCCTGCTCGACAAGATACAGGAGGGAATGGTTTTCAAGAAGCTTCAGGAGCTCGGCAATGTTCCGGATAAGGAGATGTACCGGACCTTCAATATGGGGGTCGGGTTCTGTGTTATCGCAGCGGAAGCTGATGCTAAGAAGATTGTCCAGGAATACGGACAGAAATTCGATATTTATGAGATAGGTCGCGTGGTTCCGGAGCCGGGCGTGAGGATATCCAAGGCCGGGAATGTTTTCGTTCTTGAAGGAACTAAATGAGCCCTCTTTTGAGAGTAACCTATTTTTAGGTCCTTGCATAATAGTTTAATGATGAAAAAAGGCTATGTCCTCTCTCTTGACGCCCTCCTTGCCTTGACGCTTGTAATGATAATCTTCTTCATGATCCTTGAGATGCAGGGAAATTTGCGGGGAAACGAGGACCTGGAGTTCAAAGAGATCCATTATGTCTCCGAGGACGTTATGGAGGTCCTGAACAAGAAGGGAGTCCTAGACCAGATATGCGACGAATGGGCTCTTGCCGAAGGCAACACGTCGTCGTATCATTGGACTAGTGCCCGGGACATCGCGAGGAATTATCTGTCGGATCTGGTGCCTGATAGGATGGGCTATAAGCTCCTGATAAACGGAAGCGACGTGTGCAACGACACCTCCGGGCTCTCGATGAACGATTCAAAGATTTGGACTCATTCCGAAAGGATACTTACCGGCTACCAGTCCGGGCAGCCGACGCAGGCGTATGTCGCGCGCGCCAGCATAAACTCGACGAATGTCTCGTACGGGGCGGTTTACAAGAAACAGGACGGCTGCAACTGGACGATAAAGTTCTGGGACAATACCAAGGCATATATGCGGCTTCCAAGCTCCTACACGGGTGTCGCCCAATGCAATTATACCAACGACAGCATCGATTATGACCACCAGAGCGCGGCCGACGATGCCGTATACCGACTATTTTTCACCAGACTTGACGCAGGGCACGACGGCAAAATAGATGCTACATTTACCGCTGACGACGTAAGAATAGATATGGCCGTCGTAGGCAACGTGAGGTCGATGTGGGGTCCGGTCACCGTAGAGCTGGTATGCTGGATGAAGAAATAAGGAAAAAAAATGAGGGGAAAACAACTCGAAGAAAAGCTTCTCGAAATGGTGTACCAGGATACTGGAGTTTCAGACATAACGACTTCTTTCACGCCTGAGAAGACGGTGAAGGCCGAGATAATAGTCAAGGATTCCGGCATCGTTTCCGGGGTGTATGAGCTGTCCGTCCTTTTCAAACTATTCGGCATCGGATACGTCTGCAAAGTCCCCGATGGGGGCAAGGTAAGAAAATCAGACAAAATATTCCTCTTACAAGGCAACTCCAGAGACATTCTCATAGCCGAGAGAACTGCTCTGAACATCCTCTCCAGGATGTCCGGGATAAGCACGCTGACCCGTCTATTCGTGGACAAAGCGTCCAAAGCGAACCCCAAAATAAGGATCGCAGCTACACGGAAAACGACGCCGTCCTTCGGTTTCTTCGAGAAGAAAGCAGTCGGTCTCGGGGGCGGGGACACTCACCGTCTCGGGCTCGGGGATGAAGTCCTGATTAAGGACAATCACCTGCGTCTTTTCGGAAGCGTAAGGGAGGCATTGAAAAAAGCGAAGCATGAAACATCGTTTGCCCACAAGATTGAAATCGAGGTGACTCGGCCGGAGGACGCATTGGAAGCCGCGGCATGCGGCGCAGACATTATACTGCTGGATAATATGACAGTCGCAGGAGTCAGGAAGACTGTCTCGCTTTTGGAGAAGAAGGGATTGCGCGACAACGTACTGATCGAGGCATCTGGAGGCATAACATTCGAGAACGTAGCCGAATATGCAAAGACCGGCGCAGACATCCTTTCGATAGGCCGCCTAACGCACTCGGCCCCGGCCATGGATATAAGCCTGGAAATATTGTGAATGGCTATCTCAGGGTCTTTCCCGTCCGCAGGTCGACGATCTTCGAAGGAGTGCCGATCAAGCATCTGCCAGAGTCTATCACGATGTCGACATTCTCAAGAAGCTCTTTATCTATTTCACCGCATTCTGCCGGGGGCTTTTTTCCCGAAAGGTTGGCTGAAGTCGAGATTATCGGCACGCCTGCGGCTGCGATGATTCCTTTTACGATCGGGTGATCTATTATCCGAATCCCGACGGAGTCCAAGCCCGACGTCACGTTGTCTGGGACGTTAACTCTTTTCCGGACAATGAAAGTATACGGCTTGCCGAGGCATTCTTTAATGAATGCCTCTTCTCTCGCGTCCAACAGCACGTATCTTTTTGCAGTTTCCAGGTCGGGAAAGGCGATAGAAAGGGGCTTATTCAAGTCGCGCTTTTTTAAGGCGTAGACATTGCGGACGGCTTTTACAGAATTCATGGAGCATCCAAGGCCGTAAACAGTATCCGTCGGGTAAATGATGGTCTTGCCGTCTGATATCGCTTTGGCAGCATAAGAAACAAGCCCTTTTTCCGGGTTTTCTGCGTCGATCCGCAGCAGCTTCATTTTTCCGGGTCCTAGGGGCCCGTGAAACTGCATTCGGCGCACGTGTATTTCGTGCCCAGGACACGGCAGGAAGTGCACCTGACTACTTCTGTTTTGCCGCAGGAAGGACACTTGAATTCGACGTAATTCTGCTTGACTTCCCTGCCGCAGCTCACACACCTCTTCATACCCTAATATTAGTACCTAAGCTTTAATAAATAATATACGGCATAAGAAGAACATGACGATACGTATCATAGTCACCAAAGGGGACATAACGACTCTCGGATGCGATGCCATAGTTAATCCGGCGAACGGCGGCGGGTCGATGGGCGGCGGAGCGGCACTGGCCATCAAAAGAGCCGGGGGAGACATAATAGAGAAAGAGGCGATGGAGAAAGCCCCGATAAACGTTGGCGGGGCCGTCTCCACGACGGCCGGAAGCCTGCCCTCAGGATTCGTGATACACGCCCCGACGATGAGATCGCCGGCGGAAAAAATCCCTGAGGAGAACGTCGAAAAGGCGACATATGCGGCGTTGCACCTCGGCAACCGTCTCGGCGCGAAATCCATAGCTTTCCCCGGGATGGGGACCGGCGTAGGCGGCGTCGGGAAAGGCGAGGCTGCGGAAACGATGATCCGCACCATCAGAAGGTTCTCGGCCGACTATGAGAACGCCAAGACGAGGAGCATAGAAAAAGTCATATTAGTCGCATTGGATGATGAATTATTTAAGGAATTCTTGAAATGGACGCAAAAAACAAGCCAGGGAGCAAGGTAGAGATAGAGACGACAGACGGCAGGTTCACCGGGATAGTCATGGAGAGGCCGCAGCTTGCGGACAAGGAACACATGGTGATAAAGCTCGACAACGGATACAATATCGGGATAAGGGTTGACAAGATCAAGAGCATAAAGGAAGTGCACGAAAAAAGGGAGACTGAGGAATACAAGGCGCGCAAGCCCGAGACCGACGCCTCCAAACCGACGATAAGCGTTCTCGCCACAGGCGGGACTATAGCGAGCAGGGTCGACTATCTCACCGGAGGCGTGCATTCAGCGTTCACAGCTGAGAAACTGGTGTCGGCAGTGCCTGAACTGGAGGAAATAGCTAACGTGCGGGTGAAACAGGTCTTCAATAAATTCTCCGAAAACATCGTTCCAGGGGACTGGAAAAAGATCGCGGAAGAAGTTTTTCACGAGATAAAAGCCGGCGTGAGCGGCGTCGTCGTAACACACGGGACTGATACGAT
>CAIYYO010000043.1 GCA_903930485.1 Methanobacteriota archaeon | reverse complement strand
GGCCTGCCTTTTCCGGAGGCACGGCTGCCGTTCGGGATACCGAAGATGGTGCAGGAACTAAAAAAGCTCAAAGTCAGGAACATCGAGACACACATCCACGACGACTACGGCCTAGGCGTTGCAAACTCGCTTGCAGGATACTGGTACGGAGCAAACTGGTCCAACCTGACATTCCTCGGAATAGGCGAAAGAGCAGGCAACTCGGAACTGGAAAAAATAATGATGTTTTTCATAACCAGGGTAGGCGGATTCGAAAAATACGATCCCTCAGAACTAACAGCCTTCGCAAGATACATGGAAAAAGAAGTGCGCCTCCACGTGCCCAGGAACAAAGCCATCGTAGGAGAGAACGTATTCGCCCACGAATCAGGGATACACACGGCAGGAATAATAAAATGCCCCTTCACATATGAGCCCTTTCCCCCAGAACTGGTCGGAGGCAAAAGAAAACTCATGGTCGGCGACTCGTCCGGCCGAGAGGTAATAAAACAAAAGGTCGAAGAAATAGCGCAGCAGATAATGCACGTCAAGATCAACGTCGAAAAAGACGATCCACGCATAAACAAGATATATGCGGACATACACAAGCAATACGACGGCGGTAGAAGATCTGCTATATCAGGTGACGAATTAAAAACCTACGTCGAGAAATACTTCATCTTCGAGCCGGTCTTAGACGAAGTAAAAACAGACGAATAATCTTTTTTCTTTCGATTATTTTATTATTATAAAGCCGTAAGTCGAAATAGATAAACATGCATCTGGACAAGCTGGAAATAAAAGGCTTCAAGTCCTTCAAAGACAAGACTGTCCTGGAATTTCCCGATCAATATACTGCGATAGTTGGTCCGAACGGTTCTGGCAAGAGTAACATAATAGACAGCGTATGCTTCGTCCTTGGAAGGTCCCGCGGCCTGCGTGTTACCAACATTTCGGAGCTGATATGCAACGGCGGCCCGGGCGGAAAAGAATGCATTGAAGCTAAAGTCACCTTATATCTGTCCGACGCAGACGGTAAGACAAAAATTTCAAGGGAAATAGACAGAACAGGTAAAAGCGTCTACCGCATAGACGACAAAGTCGCGACCCGCCAGGAGATAGTAGACGTAATGGGAGACAACGAATACAACATAATCCTCCAGTCCGACGCAGAAAAGGTCATAAACATGAAGCCGAAAGAGCGGCGCAAGATAATAGACGACCTCTGCGGCATCGCCGAATACGACGACAAGAAAGAAAAAGCGCTCGGAGAGCTGGAAAAAGTAGAGGGGCGGATAGCCGAAGTGAACATAATCCTCGGCGAAAAACAGGGATACCTGGGAGAGCTTGGACGCGAGCGCGACGAAGCCGTCCGTTTCCAGAACCTGCAGGACGAGTCAAAGAAGGCGCATGCGACCATACTCCATCTGGACATAGAAGACCATGAGAAAAAACAAGACAAGACAGCGGAGAAGATAGAGGAGCTTTCTCAAAAGAAGCAGAAAAACACAGACCGCATAACCCAGATAAAGACCGAGATAGGGGATAAGAACAATTCACTCAAGGAGACAAATTCTAGGATAGTAAAACTGGAAGAGGAAAAAGGAGCGACCAAACTCGTAGAGCTGAAAGGGGAAATAGCGCGGAGCAAGTACCGCCTGGCTAACCAGGAGGAAACGGCCAAGACCCTGACTGCAGGCATGTCCGAGAAAAAGAAGAAAAAACACTCCTTCGAGGAAGAAGACCGCAAGCTGGAAGCAGGCATAAAGAAGTTCTCTGATGAAATCCTGCCGCTCTCTGAAAAGATAAAGGAGGAATCAGCAAAAGTAGAAGGCTCCGAGTCGCACAATGAGATAGACAACCTCAAAACGTCCATATTCGACCAAAAATCGAAGATAGCGATGGGCGCGGAAAT
>CAIYYO010000042.1 GCA_903930485.1 Methanobacteriota archaeon | reverse complement strand
TCCAGACCCGCATCGCCCAGATTTTTATAACTGACGCCCGAGACCTGTGAACTCGTGATCGGGACCATGTCCCTTGCCCCGTATATCTCGCCCAGGGCGACGAGGATCTCCATCGCCTTCTTCACGCCCTCGCCTTCTTTGCCGTCGAGCATGCCCCGTTCCTGTTCTGTGAGATACATCTGTTCCTTCCTCTTTAAGAACTTATATTTTTGGCGCTATAAAGAGCGTAACGCAGAGATAATCCAACGCCAGGTAGAAGATATTGATAATCATGCACCATTTGAGGAATTTCTTGTCTTTTGAAGCGGTAAAATCCTGCCGGTAGAATATGTAAAAAACCGCTATGCATAGAGTTATTATCAAGCATATTGCCAGCGTAGATGCGTCAAGGAAGCCGGGATATAGTCGCCCCAGTTGGTATCTCAAAAAGAAACCGTCTCCGCCTTTCACCTTCAGGACCGCATTTTCAAGGATTGGCAACAGCAGGTTTGCGATCACGTCGAAAAACGCAGTGTAAGACAGCACTCTTATGAACTTGTTTTTTATTCCTGAGAACGCGATTAGGACTATGATCGATACAATATAAGGCGAAAGATACAATAAAAAGAACCCCTCAGCCGAGAAAGTATTCATGTCTCCGCAATCGACTCTTGGGGGAAAACCTATAGAACATTTTTGGCCTTGTAGCATTGCCGCAAGATAATGAATCGGTTCGTGAACCAGATAAGGCCAAATAATCCCGGACAAAAGAGGGATGATGAAGAACAGAGCGATTAAGCCCAAAGTGTCTCTCTTTGTCAATTTTATCAATTACTTGCCTATCTCGCCTTTCAGGAATTTCTCCTTCGGCCTGCCCCAGGGTATCGTCGCATCCAGCCCGGTCTTGCAAGTCGTCCGATCCGGTTCCGCCGACGCATCGAGGCTGCTGCCTTTTTCCCGTTTCATAACCGAGTCTTTATCAGCCTGCGACCTGGTCGCGATCGCCCATTCGACCTCGCTTGCGTCGTGGATGTCTATGTCTTCGTCTACGACCACGACGTTCTTCATGCTCGCGTGCCCCTTAAAAGCCGCATCGATCGCCTTCCTTCCGTCGTCCTCGTTCTTCTTCGCTATCTTGACGACCCCGTCGAACCAGCGGCATCCGCCTTCGGTGAGTGCGACGTCCTTGCATTTGCATACCTTCGAGACCTCCCGGTATATCAAAGGCTCCCGGGGCATTCCCATCAGGAACTTGTGCTCGGCGAGTGAGGCGACTAGTGCGTGATATATCGGGTCCTTCCTGTGGGTTATCGCATTTATTTCTATGACGGGCTCCTTCCTCACGATATCGTACGTCCCGGTTATGTCTATGAACGGGCCTTCAGTGACCCTCTCTTTGGTAATCCTTCCTTCGAGGACGATCTCGGCGTCTGCCGGGACAAGTATGTCGGATGTCCTGCATTTGACGACTTCCAGCGGCGTCAATGCGTTCGCTATGCCTTGTTCGCTTACTCCAGTCTCCGCAGAAACTGCCGCAGCGAGCAGGACCGATGGATGCAGGCCGATGCATATAGCGACGTCCAGCTCACCGCCAGCCCGTTCCAGATACTTGTAGAGGTCGCGCTGGCATATCCTTGCGACAAGCCTGTCTTTCCCGATGCGCGCGGTACGGTGGAAGCTCATGTTCAAACCATATTCAGGATCGCTCGCAACGTAAACGCCGGCCGTGATGTATGGGCCTAGCTCTTTACTGGTATGAGTCAGGATCGGTATCTTGTTCAGGTCAACCTCTTTCTCGACGACTTCCTGGCATGCGCCCTTCTTAACGGTCTTCGGCTTCTTCGGATTCTCTATCGCTTCAAGGACGTGTTCTAGCAATCCTACGCCAGTCCTCATGCCGAACGCTTTGGCGAAATTCTCCCGCGACCCGCAAACCCCTCCGACGACACGATAAGGCGAGCCCTTGACTTTTTCGAAAAAAACCGTCTCCCCGTCTTGCTCCTTAAGGACCTTGGCGATCTCCAGATACGGGTCGACCTCCTTTTTTACTTTGATAAGGCTCCCGTCCTTCTCGAGAAGCGAGAGGAATTCACGCAGGCCGTTCACTTTATCCCGCTCCACCTGTCGTAGAGGTCGTGTTCTATCTGCAATGAGTCGAGGACCTTCCCGACGAAGAAATCCGTGACGTCGTCGACCGACGCCGGCTTATAGTAATAGGCCATCACAGGGGGCACGATAAGCGCACCTGCCGTCCTCAGCTTGACCATGTTCTCGAGCGCAGCAAGGCTTAGAGGAGTATCCCGCGGAACAACGACAAGCCTGCGGCCCATCTTCAGCATATTCTCGGCCGCTCGGTCTATCAAATTCTCGGAAAGCCCATTGGCTATCGCAGACAAGGTCTTCATGGAGCACGGTATGACGACCATCGCGTCTATGCCGTACGAAGAGCTGGATATCCCGGCCGCGATGTCGCCTTCGTCGTAACAGTAATCCGCAAGCCCCCTCACGCACGCCAGGTCGACGTCCTCGTAGCCCGCAATCTCTTTCGCGGCCTCGGAGACTATGAGATGAACCATGTATTTTCCCTTGTTCGCGTCCGATTTAAGGAACTCCACGAGACGTTTCCCCAATACAACGCCCGATGCCCCGGAAATTGCGACGGTAATCTTCATTTTGAGTGCGATATTGTATTAAATTTTGCGTAATTAATAATATATTCTGCCGGCAACGACAATAAGCGAAAAAAAGACGATGACTTTCAAACTCAAAGAGGTTACGGAAGGCGCTACAAGGTTGCTAGTTCCAGTAGAAAGGAACATGACGAAGAAGGACCCGGTCTTCTATAACCCGGAGATGGAGCTTTCAAGGGACCTGACTATCCTCGTCGCATCAGCTGCCGGGACGAAACGCTTCTGCGACCTCCTTGCAGGCTCGGGCGCAAGAGGCGTGCGCGTGGCAAAAGAAACCGTAGCCCAAGTCCTTGCGAACGACGTCAACCCCGTCGCCTGCGACCTGATGAAGAAGAACATGGAGCTAAATGGCCTGTCGATAGAGCTGTGCGCCTTGGACGCGAACCGGCTGCTCGCAGACCACAGGTTCGATTACATAGACATGGACCCCTTCGGAAGCCCTGCCCAGTTCCTCGAATCAGGCATCCGGGCAGTGGACAACAAGGGGATAATAGCCGTCACTGCTACCGATACTGCCGCATTATGCGGAACGTCGCCGAAGGCCTGCATGCGTAAATACGATTCTGCGCCTCTTCGGACCGACCACTACAACGAGCTCGGGCTAAGGATACTCGTCGGCTCGATAGCCAGGACGGCGATGAAACACGGCAAAGGCATACGGCCCCTGTTCGCGCACTGCACCAGGCATTATTTCAGGGTATACGCACAGGTCCTGCGCGGAAGCGGCAAAGCCAATGCAACGCTCGAAAACCTCGGATTCCTGGAATATTGCCCAAGCTGCCTGTACAGGGGGTACTCCAAGCTAAAAGACCTCAGGGAAACATGCGACTGCGGGGGAAAAATACAGAAGGCCGGGATGATGTGGACTGGGACATTCGCCGACCAAGCCTTCTGTGAAAAGATGGAAGCCGAACTTTCGTCAAGGAAGCTTGGAAAAGCCAAGGAAGCCGGGAAGCTGATCGAAAACGTAAAAGCGGAACAAACGGTGACGATCCCTTACTACGACGTCCACAAGATAGCCAAAAGGATGGGCATCCAGGTAAAGCCGAGGGAGCAGATAAAGGGATATCTCGAAGCCAAAGGCTACAAGACCGTAAAGACGCATTACTCAGACCTGGGGCTGCGCACCGACGCACCCTTGAAAGACCTCTACGACTCGATTAAGTGAAGCGAAACCCTTATATTCCGAGACGCATAATATACATCTAACCCTAAAGTGAAAACGGAAAAAATCCTGAGAAACATAAAGACCTTCATGTCGATAATCAGGGTCAGGAACTGTCTCATGACTTTCATAGGCGTCATAGTCGGCGCGTCCTTCATCGGCTACCAGGACTTCCTCTCGCTCAAAGTGATGCTCGCCGCCATTGCCGCATTCATCCTCACAGGTGCCGGGAACGTCATAAACGACTACTACGACTACGAGATAGACAAGATAAACCGCCCTGATCGGGCACTGCCATCAAAAAGGATAACAAAGAGTGATGCATGGATGCTGGCCCTCACCATGTTCGCGATAGGCCTCGGCTTATCCAAATATGTCAACGACTACTGCCTCTGGATAGCGATACTGAACACTGCAGTCCTCGTAGCATACGGGAAATACTCCAAAAAGATGTTCCTGCTCTCGAACCTGATAGTCAGCTACCTCGTCGGCTCCATCTTCGTCTACGGCGCATTCTCCAACACCGGGAACGTTCCCCTCGACATGGATAAATTCCTCCTGATTGCGGTCATATCAATATGCGCGTTCTTCGCAACGCTTGCAAGAGAGATAGTAAAAGACATCGAAGACATGGAAGGAGACAGAAAGAAGGCTTCAACGAGTTTGCCGATAAGGCTGGGAGAAGGCAGGGCCCACGACATAGCCTCAACCATGCTCACGATAGCGGTGCTCGCCAGCCTCACGCCCTTCCTACTACAGCCCAAGAACTTCAACATGCTCCTCTACGGAGTGCCGGTGATAATAGCCGACGGCACATTCCTCACAAGCTTGAGCAAACACCCGAGACAAGCCCAGAAGATGATGATAACAGGGATGGCACTGGCCATAATCGCATTCTTCGCCGGAGAACTGGGGACGAACTTTATATAAAAGCCTAAAACCATTATTATAACTTCTTACATCAAAACGCCTCTGTAGCTCAGCCGGTGGAGCGCTGCCTTGGTAAGGCAGAGGTCACGAGTTCAAATCTCGTCAGAGGCTAATCGACTTTTTTACCTGGATTCTAAGATAATATAGCTGGAATGGACGACTTGGATAAAGGCGAGGCAAGTAACGAGGAAACGGTATCAGAGAGCCCTAAAGAGACTTTAAAGCATTTCCTGACCTG
>CAIYYO010000041.1 GCA_903930485.1 Methanobacteriota archaeon | reverse complement strand
GCTGTCTATGACCCCGGACACGACTTTTCCTTTCTTCACGGAGACCGGCCCCATCTTTCCCTTGTAGTCGAAATTCAGGTCCTCGGGGAGCAGCAGCGAAAATATCTCTTTGCCTGTGAATTTCTTCTTGTCCTTCGGCAGCGGGAACAGCTCTTTGGTCAGCTGCATCGCCTCTTCCCGGCTCATAACGATATCGTCTTTTGTCAGCATGTAGCTTCCGGTAACGTGGTCGTGCCTTCCGCCGATTATGGGCTTGCCGAACCTTGGAGAAATTATGTTCTCAGAGACCTTCATCAAGACCTCTGCTTCGGCCCGCGCTTCCTCGGACTGGGGCACGTGCAGGTTCATCTCGTCGCCGTCGAAGTCCGCGTTGTACGGAGCGCATACCGCTGTGTTAAGCCTGAAAGTGTTATGCGGCAGCACCTTCACGTAATGGCACATCATGGAAAGCCTGTGCAAAGAAGGCTGCCTGTTGAACATCACTATGTCGCCGTCGATTATGTGCCTTTCGACGACGTCGCCCGTTGCAAGCGCCTCAGCTATGTTCTCCCTATTCTCGTCCATGATCCTCTTTCTTCCGATTGTTGTGATAACGTTATGCGCGCCTGGATGGACGTCGGGGCCGTTGAGAACGCATTCTTTGAGCCTTTTAATGTTTCGCTCGTTGACTTCTTCAGGGATCGTGAGCTCCTTTGCAACAAGGAACGGGACCGCTACTTCGTTTATGCTGATATTGGGGTCCGGGCTGACCACGGTTCTTGCCGAGAAGTTTACTCTCTTTCCAGAGAGATTGTTCCTGAAACGCCCTTCCTTGCCTTTAAGCCTCTGGGCTATGGTACGAAGCGGCCTGCCGGACCTGTGCCTTGCAGGCGGTATGCCGGTTATCCCGTTGTCGAAATATGTCGCAACGTGGTACTGCAACAGGTCCCATAAGTCTTCGATGATAAGCTGCGGGGCTCCGGAGTTAATGTTCTCCTCAAGACGCTGGTTGATCCTCAAAATGTCGACCAGCTTGTGCGTTAAATCGTCCTCGCTCCTGTCGCTCGACTCCAAAGTGATCGACGGACGCGCCGTGATCGGCAATACAGGTATCGATGAAAGAATCATCCACTCCGGCCTTATGTTGAGGCCGAGGTTCGCGGAATCTTCTTCGGTGATCTTTTCGAATCTTTCCTTTACTTCTGTTACGAGGAGGCTGTCGTCTCCTTCGTAGTATGAGTAAGGCCTTACGAATTTTATCTTGTGCTGTTTTACGCCGCAGTATGGGCATTTGCCTTCGGCGTCCGAGACTTTTGCGGATTTCTCCCACATCCGGGCGTAGAAGCCCTTCTTTTTGTATTTATCGATCTCTTCGGGCGTAAGCAGCAGGCGGCCGCAGTCCCTGCATGTCGCTTTAAGTAGGAGGTATATCTCGCGCGCGTATCCGACGTGCACGACCGGCCTTGTAAGTTCGACGTGGCCGAAGTGTCCCTGGCATTCGCCAAGCCTTCCGCCGCATGTCTTGCACCTGATCCCGGGGTCGATGACTCCGAGCCGGGGATCCATCAGACCTCCTTCTATGGGGTAGCCGTCGTCGTCGTACGTGTTAGGCGTGTGTATCTTTACCGCCGACAACTTCTTTATCATCTTCGGGGAGAAGAGCCCGAACTCGATTTCGTCGATTTGTTTTCTTACTATCATTTTGTGTGGAGTGTTATGCTTTATCGCGCAACCTCAGTTTTGGATATATGCACATTCCCATCAGTTCGTTCAAGAGCAGCTTGAATGCGTAAGCCATCTCTATGCTGTTCGTCGAAACGTCGCCGCATATCGGGCAATAGACCGTGCCTTTCTCGAAGTCCTTGACCGCGACGAGGCCGCATTTCGAGCAGATCGGAACGACTATCTTGTCGGATTCGTCGAGCAGCCTGTCTTTTAGCATCATGCATGCGCCGTGCGCTATCAGGCAGTCTCTCTCCATCTCTCCGAACCTTAGACCTCCTTCCCTTGCACGTCCTTCCGTGGGCTGCCTTGTCAGCATCTGGACCGGGCCGCGGCTTCTTGCGTGTATCTTGTTCACGACCATGTGGTGGAGTTTCTGGTAATATATGACCCCGGTGAATATCTCGGCATCGAAAGGCAAACCGCTCGTGCCGTTGTACATCTTCTCCTTGCCGGTGTCCTTGAACCCGTGCTTTGTAAGTTCCTTCCTCAGGAATTCCTCTGTGTCTGCGCTGAACGCCGTACCGTTTCCAAGCCGCCCGTTCATGGATGCGACCTTGCCGCCGATCATCTCGAGTATGTGCCCGACCGTCATCCTTGACGGAATTGCGTGCGGGTTTATTATCAGGTCAGGTACTATCCCGTCTTTGGTGAAGGGCATGTCCGCCTGCGGAACAAGCAGTCCTACGACTCCTTTCTGCCCGTGCCTTGACGCGAATTTGTCCCCTAGCTCGGGAATCCTCTGGCTTCTTACCCGGACTTTTACGAGCTTGTTCTTCTCCAGCGTTTCGGTAAGGATGACCCTGTCGACCACGCCGGATTCCATGTGCCGGACTGTCGTCGAATTCTCCCGCCGTTTCTCCTCGACGATGCCGTATGGGCCGATCTCTTCAAGGAATCTTGGGGGCGAGGTCTTTCCGACAAGCACTTCATCAGTATCGACGACCGTGTCAGGGAATATTATCCCGTCCAGGTCGAGCTTTGAATAGGTCTCAGGCGACTGGTTTCCTTCGACGTTCTCGCCCGGCAGCTCGAATATGTCATGCTGCCCGCTGGGATAGCCTCTTTCCTCAGTCGTATAAGTCCTGAAGAAGGTGGAACGCCCAAGGCCTCTTTCAAGAGAGCTCTTGTTCAAGATGACGGCATCTTCCATATTGTAGCCTTCGTAGCACATGATGGCAACCACGAAGTTCTGCCCTGCAGGCCTCCTGTGGTATTTTATGCTGTCGGTTATGCTCGTCTTTACGAGCGGGGTCTGCGGATAATGCAATACGTTGGCCCTGCTGTCGAACCGGACATAGTAGTTAGAGGCATACAATCCCAGAGACTGCTTGGCCATCGCCGATGCCATTGTGACCCTCGGGGCCGAGTTGAATTCAGGATAAGGCGCAAAGCTTGCCGATACGCCCAGTATCAGGGACGCTGCGACCTCCATGTGCGTATGGTCCGCCGTCAGGTGGGCGGCGTCGATCGCTATGTATGCGTTCTCCTCTTCCTCGGCGTCGATGTATTCGATTATGCCTTTGTTGACGAGGTCCGTCCAGGAAACCTTTCCGTCTATTAGCTCCTTTTCATAGACCTCGGTGAGAAGCGGCTTCTTATTCTCAACGACGACGACCGGACGAAGAACACGCCCCTTGTCGGTGTAAACCTGTATCTCGTTGTTCTCCTCCCTGAAAGAAATCGATATCGTGAAGGGTATCTTTCCTTCTCTTCGAAGTGTCCGCAGTTTCTTTATAAGTGTGTCGGGCTCGGTCTTCCTCTTGCCCATGAGCTTCCCGTTAAGGTATACCTCGGTTCCCTTAGAGTCTTTGAATTCCTCCCTGACATTGAAGCTTTGAAGGTATTCCGCTATTATGGTCTCGTCTTCCACGGTGGAGATGTATGCGCCTACGGCCAAGTTCTTGACCAGACCGCAGTTCTGCCCCTCTGGCGTCTCGCTCGGGCACACCCTGCCCCACTGAGTCGCGTGAAGGTCTCTTGCTTCGAAGTGCGGATGGCTCCTTGATAGCAGCGAAGAAACCCGTCTCCTGTGCGCGAGAGAGCTCATGTAATTAGTCCTGTCCAATACCTGGCTTACGCCGGCCCTTCCGCCGGTCCAGTTCCCTGTAGCGAGCGCGTAGCATATGCTCTCGGTCAGGTTGTTGCTCCTGACGGCTGTCCGAACGTTGACCTGCCTGTGCCTCGCATTCTGCTTCTCAAGCTGGTACTTTATGTCTCTTGCGATCTTGTTGAAGCTGACCCTGAACAATTCCTGCATAAGGTCTCCGGCAAGCCTCAGCCTCTTGTTTGAATAATGGTCTTTGTCGTCAGGCTCCCTCCTGCCGAATGCGAGCTCCAGGACCTTCCGCGCCATGATGCCGAGGTATATCGCCTTAGCCTTCCGGTCTTTTTCATTGTTGCCGATGTGCGGCAGCAGGAAATTGTTTATGACCTGGTTCGCTCGGGTAGCCTGATACTGCTTGGCGTGGCCCGCGCCCGCCCTCTTGCCGAGCTGCTCGAATGCGTCCTTCTGGTTCGTCTCCTTCAGCTCAAGGTTCATCAATACTTCAAGCTTCGATTCCTCGTCGTCGAACAAGCCCAGTATGTCGTCGTCCGACATGCCCAAAGCCTTCATCAAGGTCGGAAGAGAAATCCTATTAGGTATGCCTGGGAAAGTAACGAACAAAGTGCCTGCGCTCCCATCGTCCCTTCTCTCGACAGTGACACGGGACCTGAAGCCCTGCCTTACCGAGAATACTTTAGAAATAATAACGTCCTTGCCTGCAACCTCGTCTATGTTAGTGATGATCTTGTTCGGCGCTAAATCCTCGACTATTATAAGAGACCTCTCAGTCCCGTTGATTATAAAATAACCACCCAAATCCAGCGGATCCTCGCCGTTGGCTATCATCTCCTCCTCGCTCATGCCATTGAGGAGGCAAATCTTGGACCGAAGCATTATCGGCATATGACCGATCTCGACCTCGACGACGCTGCCGTTCTCGATGAACTCCAAAAGAATGGGCGCGGAATAGGTCAGATTACGCAGGCGGCACTCGAAGGGAAACCGGCTCTCAGGGCCCTGGCCGGACTCGTTTACTACAGGCGTGCCGACCCGGATCTTGCCCAGGTCGAGCTTGTAGTTCTCAATGTCTACATCCAAAGGCTCCCTTTCGTTGATAACTTCCTGAAGCCCTTCCTCGATCAGCCAATTGACCGAATCCATCTGGAATCTTATCAAATCCTCGTTGGTTACGAAGTCTTTTATATTCATCTTGTGTTTACAAACCGAACATGAAATGCATTAAATGATCAATCGACGACTACGCGATAATACAGAGACTGTCCAGCGGTCGCGCTCTTCCGGGTGATCCGGATTATGTCGCCTATCTTGTAATCCAGGCCCTTCAAAGCAGGGT
Organism: Methanobacteriota archaeon; assembly: GCA_903930485.1. Taxonomy (GTDB): domain Archaea; phylum Altiarchaeota; class Altiarchaeia; order IMC4; family QMZM01; genus CAIYYO01. Next base: position 2,850 of record CAIYYO010000041.1, on the reverse strand, counting down.
CAACCTTCTTTATCTTGGGCAGGTCGCTTCTCTCGACCTTGTATAGGTCCAAAATCTTCGCAGCATCGTCCGTGTTTAATATTTCATGCCTTGCAAAAACCACTGTTTTATCCAAATTAAAAACCTCAGAAAAAGTGTGTATTTTAAGAATAAATACTTAAGAGTTCGGCTTTAAAAATAAAAAAGGGTATCACTTGCCGTGATACACTGCCTTTATCAGGTCGCTTATGGTGACGACGCCCACGACGCATCCGTCTTTGACCACCGGGAAACCCCCTATGCCGGTTTCTTTCACGAGTTTCGCCACTTCCCCCAGGTCCTGGCCTCCCTCGACGGTCACGGCTTCGCTGATCATTATCTCCTCGACGCGCTCGCTCAAGGCCTCCTCGGCGTCCGTGCCATGGAATTCCCCGTATCCAAGGAACTCCAAAACGTCGAAAACAGTCACGACCCCGACGAGCTGATGCTCTTTTATCACCGGAAGCCTCCGAAAGCCGTTACGGACCATGATCTTCGACACGTCGGACACCATCATGCCAGGAGTCGCTATGATCGGGTCAGTCCTCATCACTTCCTCCACGGTGACCCCGTAGACGTCGGCATGCGGCATGACATCCCGTTCAGTTACTATGGCAATCACCTCTTTGTCTTTCTTGTCTTCGACGATGGGGATGGCTGATGTGTGCTTGGTCAGCATTATATTCACGACATCGTCAACCGAGGCCGTTTTATCGACAAAGCTGGCCTCCCTCATTATCTTGCTTATGGGGCAGTTTACGGCGGCTGCCAGGTTTCCGTTATAGTCCTTTGCTATTATATTATACTTTTCGCCCCCGCCCAGGAAGTCGAGTATGTCTATGGCGGTCGCAAGGCCATTAAGCCTCTTGGTGCCTGCGTCAGTTATCGGGATCCTCCTGAAGTCGTGCTCCTTCATGAGCTTTGCGACGTTCTTGACCGAGTTTAAAGGATGTGTCGTCACGACATTCTTCTCGGCTATCTTCATCACGTTCCCTTCCTTCTTGACTACGTGCGTCTTAAAATCCCTCGGACCCCTCTCCTGGGCTCCGCCCCTGTACTCCGTCCTGTTAATTCTTTGAGACATTTTCAGCCATCCACAAACAATAGGATAATAACTTAGTATATGATGTATAAAAAACTCCGCCCCCTAAGCCATCGCCTTCGCAACCCAACCTTTGCCCTCGTCGACGATCGCCTTCAACTCCTTCTCCGTCCGTCCTTCGGCCGTGATCCGCATATACGGCTCGGTCCCGGACGGTCTCATCAGTATCCATCCCCCCGGGCTTGTTATCCGTATGCCGTCGGTATAGTCAACCCCTTCCCTCGGCCCAAGGACTTTCTTAAGGTTCGTCATGATCTTTTTCTTGGCCTTGTCGTCGCATGGTATCTTCAGCCGCTCGGTGGGGTAGACCTTGATCTTGGCGAGGACATCGTAGAACTTGTCCTCCGAGACCATCTTAGCGACGATCGCAGCCGTCAGCGGCCCGTCCGGGAACAGATGAACCTCAGGGAATATGTACGAGCCGGATGGTTCGCCTCCGAAATCCGCGTCTTCGCGGACAATAGCGTTGGCTACGGCCACGTCGCCTACCGGCGTGCGTATGACCTTGCGGCATACGTCTTCGATCCGCATTGATGCATCGACGGTGGTGACTACTTTATCTTTTCCATAGGCCAGCACCGAAAGGAACGAGTCCCAGTCGATCAGTCTGCCCTTATTATCTATCGCAGCCGACCGGTCCGCGTCTCCGTCGTGCACTATTCCTATCTCAGCCCCGGATTTTTTCACCAGGACGCATATCTCTTTCAGGTTCTCGGCTCTTGGTTCGAGACCGTGAGGGAAATCCCCTTCAGTATCAACGTTAACGGCTATCACTTCGCAGCCCATCTTTTCAAGAAGCCTCGGAGTAACGACGGAGCCGGCGCCGTTGGCGCAGTCGAGAAATATCTTCACGCGGCGCTTTACTTTGCCGACTTTCCGCAGAACGAGGTCGATGTATCGCTCTATGTAAGCCTCCTCGGAAATCCTGCCCTTCTTCCCGGATAGGAAGTCCTTTGAATAGACTATCCCTTCAAGATCCGCCTCCTGCTCTGCCGTGTACGCGCCTTTAGGGCCCCAGAGCTTGAAGCCGTTGTACTCTGCAGGGTTGTGGGAGGCAGTTATCATGACCCCGGTGCCGTGATCCATGGCCGCGATCCCGACGACCGGTGTCGGAACGATTCCTAGGAGGATGACGTTTTTGCCTGTCGATAGGAGGCCTTCGATCAGTTTCAGTTCTAGCCTGGGCCCGGATTTACGCGTATCCCTTCCCACGACTACTGCCTTGTCTTTGGAATATGTCCCTATCGCCCGTCCGAGGTCGTATGCGAAGTCGTCCGGTAGCTCGACGGCTTTCCTGCGGATGCCTGAGGTACCGAAAAGCTTGCTGTTCATCGAGTTATTTCTTGGTTTTCCATGACGATATATTGGTCGCATCTTTCCCAATAAGCACAGAAGACGGAAAGATTATAGGTCTACTTCCTCTTTTTCAAGTATATAACACCGATCACAATCAACGCCAGCGAGGCTGCGAGGAGGTAGACTAGGTTGTCTGACTTGGCCGCCTGAGCCTTCTGCTCCGAGAACTTGGACAGGTCGGCTTCCAAGATCTTTACGCCGCTTGGATCATAGACGGAGGCCGCCTTTGCGTTAGGGAAATAAGGAACAGCTAGTGTGAAGAAAACATCGTCCAAATTCTTCACACCGCCGCCGATGATCCTCCCGGTCGTAGAATTAAAAGTATCATAATACTCTTTAACAGGCACATCGAACCGGTACGAATAAAGCTTCTG
>CAIYYO010000040.1 GCA_903930485.1 Methanobacteriota archaeon | reverse complement strand
TCTATTTTTTCGATGGCTTCCCGGACGGTTTTCCTGAAGGCCTCGTTGGAATACGGGCACCTCATCGATTCGAAGGGGAGTTCTTTTAATTCGGCGTAGAGCCTTACCTCGTTTTCAGGACTGTCGCGAAGCGGCTTAATTCTCCGGACGAATCCGTGGTCGCGGACCACTCCTACAATGGCGCCCATCCTTGCCATCCTATCCATGTCTCCCCTGATATAGTTCATCATCCCTGCCTGGATCTCGTCGTCCATATTATGGCCGGTGGCTATTTTCATGGCACCAAGTTCTTTAGCCTTTTTGTTGAGCAGGGTCCTGCGCAGGACTCCGCAGTAGGTGCATGGAGGAGACTTATCCTCCAGGTCGAGACCTGATAACAATTCATCCATCGTCCGGCCGTATTCTTTCTTGAAGGAATACACGTGCTGTTCGACACCCAACTTCTTGCAGAGTTTCGATGCGGCCTCGAGGCTTTTCTCCGAGCCTTTGATTCCCTGGTCTATCGTCAAAGCCATCAGGTTGGCCTGGGGATTACGTCTTGCGAGATCATGCAGCAGGTATAATACTGTGGCGGAGTCTTTTCCTCCCGATAATGCGACGACTACATTGTCTGAGCCCTGTATCAGGCGGTTTGCTCGGATAGTTTTCCTGACCCTTTTCTCGAACGATCCTGTAAAGCAGTTCCTGCACATGCGTTCGCCCGAATGTTTCAGTTCTATTACAGGCGGTTTCCCGCACCGCGAACAATTGCTTCCGTTCTTCATTTCTTTATCTCGTAGCATTCTTCAAGTCTTTCCAGTGCGCGTATCAGATAGTCCGACGTCTTGTCTATCACCTCGGGCTTAACGTTCTCCCGAAAGACGAGGCTCGGCTTCCTGTTGCCCTTGAATAGATACCTGTCGCCGACCTTCTCGAGCATGCCAATCTTCCTGAAGTATTTTATCCAAAGCTGTACATTCCTCAGTGTTGAAGAATCGTCCGGGCTTTGTTTCCTTTGTTTCCGCAGGTCTAACACTTCGTTTCTTATCTCTTTGGAAGACATCGATATGTTCTTCGCCTTCGCCCGGAGCAGGACCTCGAAGACGTCGGCGGCTATCCCTCTGCTTATCCCAAGCGAGTCCAGGAATAGTTCTACGAGTTCCCTGTCTTCCAGCATAAGGCTGCTGTCGTCGTACCATTTAAGCGTCAACTCAGAAAGCAGATTCATCTTTCCCCACAACCAGATCGTCCGGTTAATGGTTATTTAACAATAAATTCCATAGTTAAATCTCAAAATGGCAGACAAGCCGATCCTTGAAAAGACGTTCAACGAGGACCTCGACGTAGAGAAGCTGGTAAGCGAAGGCTGCATGCACGCCCGGCTCTACATAGAAGTTCAGGGGAACGACAAGGAAGCAAGCGAGAAGGCATTGCAGCGGACAATATTCGAATCCCTGGCCCTCGAAGACCCGGTAAGCCTGCTGAACGTCAAATTCTACGAGCTCGAGAAGAACGAAGAAAAAGGATTCTACTCCGGAGTCGTAGAGATCGAATTACTTTTCCGGGACTTCCGCTGGTTCGTAAACGTTGTCATGAGATACGGCCCGTCTGCGATGGAGATAATCGAGCCGGAAAGCGTAAAACTGAACTTGGACGAGATGCAGTCTATACTTGCGGACGTGAGCGAACTATCCCAGACATTCTCTTCGCAGATAATAACTCTCCTCAAAGACGATGAGAGAATGAAGATCTACCGGAAGATGCTGGGGACTGAAAAAACCGAATGATTTTTTGGCCCTGCCCGTCAAAACCCCGTCAATGCTCTTATATAACTTATCTATCTATAATAAAGAATAATATATGATAAAATGAGCAAAGGATTAACCCAAATGCTCTTTTTGCTATTACTATTATCGGCCGCGGCGGCAGCACAGAGCACTAACCAGACAGGAATAGGCCCGGAATCAGGGATAAATCAGGTCGACAGCATAGTGATGGACATCGACCCCAGCGGTATGGTTTCTGTAACTGAAGACGTCAGCGTAACCCGAGGAAACATAGTTTCCATACTGGTCCCCGAAGCGTCTCAAAACCTGCTCGTTGTAGACTCCAAAGGTTCGGAGATCAAATACGAATCAGTGCCCAGGGACGACCGGGAACTAGTCTCTTTCCAGATGGACGAGTCAGGAAGCGACAAATACGGCGAAGTAGAGCTGAAATATTTCACCCAGCACATGACCGGAAAAACCGGCGACCTATGGAATTTCTCCTACAAAACCACCGCAACCCCGTTTATCACCTCCATAAACTTAAGGATGCCGAACAATACCCGGATAGCCCAGATAGACTTCAGCGACTTCAACTGGGCCCCTAAAAGCGATTCAGAGCTGTGGATATACCCCACGATAGAGAACTTCCACCTCGCATTCACCTACAAAATAGGCGTCCCAGGGCCGATAATCCCCAAACCCGGAGCCACGACCACCACGTCAACGATCACGACCACGACGACAACCCAGCCGGAGGGTTCCAAGAGCATGGATCTGACATTTATCGTGTTTATCTCGATTATTTTCGGCGTCCTGGTGCTTTTCTCAGTCCTGTTCCTCAGGCGGAAAGGCATGCCTGTAAAGGAGGAAAAGCAATCAAGTGCCTTAAAACCCGACACCGGAGGCGAAATATACGGCGATCATCCGGCATTGACTGATCCTGCTGAAGTGGCCTCTGAGGGCTTAAAAGAGGTTTATCAGTATGTTCCCATGAGCACCCCTGGGGTGGTGGAGATGGGCCAGAGCCAGCATTCGCGTGCCGTGAAGGATTCCATCGTTAACGTTTTAGACGAGAATGAGAAGAAAGTCGTTAAAATGTTGGAAGGTTCGGATGATGAAATAACGCAGGCCTACATCTATAAAAGTACGGGAATACCTAAATCATCTCTTTCAGACACAATAAAGCGATTAGAAAAGCGTAATATCCTAGAAGTGAAAAAAGAAGGTCGAACTAACTGGATTAAGCTGAAAGATTGGGTTTTGAGCTAAAATATGCCATCTAGAACTTTCTTTAGGTAAAATAAGTAATTAGGAACGTTTAATGTC
>CAIYYO010000039.1 GCA_903930485.1 Methanobacteriota archaeon | reverse complement strand
GGACCGGGCAGGTCTTGAAGCAACTGCCAAAAACGTCCAGGTACTGAATGATTTCTCTACGGCCTTTGGAACAGATAATTTAAAATACGCCGTGGACAATCTCGGCGCGAAGGATGCCGCCGGCCTGATGCTCGGGATAAGGATGGATTCTGCCAGAAATATAGTGTCTGGAACTGGTTTCGTAAATTTCATTCAATACCTAAAGAGCCATCCCGGCGGAATAAATGATGCAGTAGCACAGATAAACTCCGAAAAAGTCGGCTCGGCAGAAATCAGCAGCAGCCTTGCAGCGAAAGGATCCACGGCCGAAGGCATACGATCCAGTATCCAAGCCCAGCTTGCGGACGTACTCGGCCGGGACGCAGCCGCCGCAACAACCGCATCCAGCCTCTACTCGCAATTCAGCGCGCGGCCCGTGCAGGCCCTGACGCTTACGCAATCGAACCCAGATCCGGCGATCACGGCCCGCGTCGCGGCTATGGCGTCATTTCACCCGGACGCGGTGTACGTCGTGAACGGCAGCGAGGTCGGAGTGATCGCAGGGAAGGAGTCTAACACCTTGGTGATAAACGCCCAGCTTGCGGCGCTGAGGGCGGAACACGGCGGGGCCGTTGTCGTAAAAGAGATATCGACGGATTATGCGCGAAGGGATAAGCCTTTCGAGGGAGTCTTTATTGGCTCGGAGGCGGCGCTGGGCAAGTTCGCAGGATACGTTGCGCAGAAGATGAACACGCAGGCCTGGAAGGAGAACCTCCGGCCGATGGATGCCAAGCCTGTCGCCATATATTCCGGCATGCAATCGCTGGCGGACTGCGTAAGGACCTTCACGCAGGCGATAGGATGCGGAAAGATTAATTCGCTGGTGAACAGCCTTGGCCCGAGAGGCGCAGCGCTGTTGATGACCTCGGTGAGGCCTGCAACATTGAAAGCCTTCATCGCTGAGACGCCGGACGCCCTGAATCTATTAAAAGATGCAGGCGTAGACGCATCGATAATGATACTGAACACAGGCACCCAGCCTGCGACCGTAACCCAGCAGCCGATCCATGCAACGACGACAACTGCAGTCGAAGTGCAAGCCGTGCCTGTTGCGCCGTCGGCTTATCACGTTCACGCAAAGAACATCCGTCTCTCGCCCGAGTCCATGAAGCTCCTGAATCCGAAGAACATGGGCCCGATAGGCGAAAGCGTCGGAAAGGTCGCGGCATATAATCCCGAAGCGCTGAAGTCTCTTGGAGACGCCCTCGGCGTCGTTATCGAGATAGTCCCGGACGACTTCCAGGGATTGAGTAGATTCGACGTCGGAGACCTTTGGACACCGACTGTGAGCGGTCAGAAGCCCATAATAAGGCTTAAGAGCGGCACGCCGTTCCTTGTCGCAGTATTCTCATTGCCTCACGAAGGCGACCACATCGTAAGAGACCAGCTGACGAGCCTCTTCGGAAAGCTGAACGTCGACTACGAGATACCGGCAGGCATAGTGGACGGGTTCCATGCCATCGTGCTTGGAGCCATGGCTGAGCGGGTTCAGGCGGTTGATCCGCAGATGGCGGCAGGGTTCAGGTCTTACGCAGGCGACGAGCTATCCAAATTCTGCAAGACCTTCGGCCTGGAATTAAAGCCTGCGCTTAAGGAATTCGATGAGGCGATGCTGAAAACGATAGTGTCCAATCATGGAAAGATCCCCACGCTCGACATCGACCGTCTCACTGAAGCGTCGAAGACGTTTGCGTCCGACATGGACAAGCTGCTGGATACCTGCGTTAAACAAAAAGCACCCCAGATAGAGGATTTCCGCGGCCTTGCCTTTGAGGCGTCGGTCGCTGCCTTCGACGGATACCTGAAGAACATAAGAGGCTGGGTGGACAACATCGCGGCCCAGAACGTGGCAAAAGACCTGCTCATAACCGAAAAAGCAGGGGGAAGGGCCGCAGTAAAACGTTTCGTCGACGTCGCAGGAGCCTCGTCGATCCATGCCTTCCAGGACGAGGCCCGAAGAGACAGGATAATCGGCATAATAAAAGAGCAGGGGCCCGAGATAGCCGGAGCGATCGCAGCATACGACTATCAGGTCCCGGATGCGAGTCTCAGGCCTTTGATGGACGGGTACGACAGACAATACAAAAAACTCCTGGGAGATATCCCTTCGGGCATAAGCATGGAACAAAGGGCCGAGCTGATAAAATACGGCGGCCCGCCGGCCTTAGCCTTGTGGGAGAAGAACGACGTGCTTTTCCAGACAGCATACGCGGACATGGTAAGATCCCTGGGCGGCGAATATGCCGGAAGGGCCGTCACCGCCCTGACGGATATCGCTTATCCCGGAACCAGCCTCTCCTTCGAAGACGTGAGCATGGAAGGAGCAGTCCAGAAACTCTCCCTTTTCATGAAGGAATCAGGCTCGCACGGCCCGTCGATAGTCAAGGCCTTGATGGACAAATTCGAGGATGCGGACGCTTTAAGGCTCCTATCGTCAGTCAGCGTTCAGGACGCGGCGAGGGTCGTGAATTCGATAGGGATGGACTCGTTCAGGGAGGCCATTCGTGAAGGCACTCTCGAAGACATGGAATGGGCCCTGAAATCCGCGCCCTATTTCGTCATAGCCGGGGAATTCGAGAGAAGGTCCAGGTTCCCGGACACTAGCGTTGCCGAGTCTATCCGGTCGCTGCGGGATTATTTCACCATCAAAAACCCGCACCTGCTGGAATTCGCGACAACTTACAGGATGGCAGACGTCGTATTCACTTCCCTGGACGGCGTCAAAGACTACGACGAGCTCTCGGCGCAGCTGAACATGTACATGCACGACTCGGTCTGGAGCACGTATCTAAGAGACCAGACCGACAAGGCCGATCAAGTCATTCTGGCGGCATCGGCCCTTGCAGCGCCTAAAGCGATACCTAAAGAATTCAACTATAGTTCGGCAAACAGGGCAGACCTGGAGGCTATGCGAAAGCACATGAAGGAAACCCTTCTGCCCATGGTCTCGGACATGCTGGGGCTCTCTTCGGAACAGGAGGGCATCGTCGCAAAAGCCATTGAAGGCGCATCGTTCGAAAAAGGCGAATGGAGGTCGGTCTACGACCGGACTGCAAAGAGGGCGGTATTCTATTCAGACTGTGCGGCTAGCGTATTGGATAGACCGGACCAGGCTGCCGAGGAAAATATCCTGTTCCAGGGCTACGCCTTCATGCACGAGTTCGTCCACATAGTCGGACTGGTGCTTTCAAACCATGCAGCAGATGGATTGCTTGGCGACTGGAACGAGGGCAGCATCCTTTCCGCCGCGACGCTGTTCGGCGAAGGATTCTCGTCAGCCCTTCCCGAGATAATCGCGTTAAACCTTTACCGTAAGACAGGCAACGCATGGTACAAGAAACTGGGCCGCCTGTACTCCACGACTGCGGATGATTCGGGGTGGATAGACAGCTTGTGGGAAAAGAAAAACACAAAGCCCCTGACCCGGGAGGAACGCGCCGAGCTCATGACACGGCACGGCATGTTCGTCCCGGACCCGATGCAGCACCTCCACGGCATGGAGAAGGCCGGGCAGACGTACCACAATCAGATAAACACGGTAAGGCAGCTCCTCATCAGGCACGGAAAAGACATCGCACAGCTTTGGAAGGAGGTCCTTGAACCGAAATTCCTTAAAAAGTCTTTGATAAGAGCCGCGGACCTGGAACCGTTAGCACCCGAAGTCAAGACCGTGGGCCAGGACAAATTTGTGTTCGGATACATCAGTGAACTGGCGGATTTAAAGCTTAGGATAGAAAACAACATCGTATACCCCGAAAAGCAGGCCCAGTTCAAAAGAGACGTTGCAAAACTCGTATGCACCGCAGCATACGGAGAAAAAGAAATAGCCGGCCAAGCCGTAATCATATGCAAGGCCCTGCGCAAGGAATTCCCGGACAACTGGAGCATCATCCGGAACATCGTCAACGAAGTACGGCAACTTTCTCCCGGGGTAAGGGACAACTTCGGGTTCATAGACGAGCCCGCAGCGGACGAACGCAAACAAGGCCCCGTCCCGCAGAAAAACGATTACTCGACGCTCAAAGGCGACCTGGAAAAAATATCCGGGCTTTATGGAAATGAAAAAACCATCGGCGAAGCAGAAAAAATAATCGACGGATTCATCGGCCTGATAAAAGATACGACTGAGGAAAACAGAGCCTTCAGGCAGCAAACCCTTCTGGACCTGGTCCCGGACCTTGTCGCCTACCTACAAATAATCTCGGGGGTCCCGGGCCCGGATGCGGTGAAGAAATCACAGGCAAGGAAGGCGCAGGAATTAAATAACGCACTCGACCCCGAGACGTCGACCGACCAAAAAGAAAAATGGCTCCGCGAGCTATGCTTCGTGAAAGCCTGCAAAACGATACTGAGCGTAGCCCCTGCATCGTTGGATCCTGGGAGCATCGTCGTAAGCATTTTCGGCAACCTGACGGACTTGTCGGACATATACCCCGGCAGGCTGTACGAAAAAGCCTTCGAAGCAGTTGATATCGCCGCCCTCAGGCTTGAGAACTATATTGGATCGAAAGGGGAGGGCAAAAAATCAGTTAATTTCAATGTCTCTAAGAAGAAGTCTACTGAAGAGCCAACTGTTGAAGAAAT
>CAIYYO010000038.1 GCA_903930485.1 Methanobacteriota archaeon | reverse complement strand
GAATATCCGAAGATTTGGGATATCTGCCTATGGAAAGTATTTTTCCATCCAGCAATATCACCGGCATCCTTATGCGCTTTCTGTTGCGTTTAAGAATTTTTAGTTCTTCAAATTCCTTGGAAGATCCTTGCAGAATCCGTATTTTCGCCAGGGGAAAATCCTTTCCAACTCTCTCGACAAAGCTCAGGCACTTGGCTGCATCATGGTTTTCTTCGCAGCAGCAGCGGCATGACGAAACCATGTTTACATAGATAGTTAGGTCCATCTAGAGGGCTTTTAATTTGTCGTCTATGACTCCTTTCAGATAGTTCATGTAATCGGCTTTGTTCCCGATCTTGTACCAGACATTCACATTTTCTTCTGGATAGAATCCGCCTCCTTTGAAGGTCCCGATCCACAGGGATGATCCGGTAACTCCGTACTTCTGGGCAAGGGCCCGATTATCTGCCAGATCGTAATTCACATGGCCGAATAATATCTTGCCGGATTTCAGGTCTTCGGCGAAATAAGCGTTAATCGTCTCCTCGGCGTATGCTCCGACCGCCCTGCATGAGTCGCATTGGGCGTTCCCGTGGAAGTGTATGACCTCTATGTGATCGTATGCGCCGCCGAACTGCGTTCTATTAGACATGGGGACCGTTGTCGAAGTTGTCTTTTCGATTACGTCGTTTCCGGTTGATGCGGTTGTTGCAGTCGAGTTGCTTTCTGAGGTTTTGTTTAGCCGAGTCTTTAGAATTTCTTCGTTTAATTTGTCTACAGACCGTTGCAAAGGCGTTCTGTCATCTTTTGCGATAGTAGTCCCGGAAGAGATGTTTTGGCTTGATTCCTCATTCGGATTATTGATTACGTCCCCTGGAGTCTGACTGGTTCCGCTATTGTTGACAGGTTCGTTAGCCTGTCTTTCACCCGATAAACAGCCAGATAAAACAAGCAGCGCCGCCATCAAAAAGGCCAGGTATTTCATCTTTTATTTTTTAATCCCGTTTCAGCCTGAGTGGTGAGTTATCGCTTTTTCCGGGCATATCTTCTCGCAGCCGCGGCACATGTCGATGCATGCTCCCGGGTTCGCGACGACCGGTTTTTCGTCCTTTGTTCCGTATACTCCATGCGGGCAGAACTTGAAACAGGTCATGCACCCTTTGCATTTTGAGTAGTCGATGACTGGATACCAGTCTTTTGTCATTTTGCCTTTTCGCTCCGCGTCTTTTCAATCAGGTCGCTTATAAGTTTTTCCACTTCCTCAGTGGTCTTGTTTCTCACGTCGCATCCTGCGAGCCTTTTTACTTCGAAGCCGGCGGCGGCGAACGAATCTTTGAACATTTTGTTCTGCATCACCGGATCGCATCCTGCGACGTACAAAACGTCTATGTCCGTTCCTTTCAGCAGGTTCTTGAGAAACCGGTCTCCGTCTTCGGCGCACAATTGGGGGTGTATTGCCGCGTATTCGACGTTGTATTTCTTTCGCACCATGTTGGTTATTTCGTAGGCGTTCTCCTTGGCGAACGACGGGCATGTTCCCTGGCATACGCAGAATAGAAATCCTTCTTTCATTTTTTCACCTTCTATTCCTATTACTTGTTTTAACTATTTATATTGATATATCTAAATATATCTATATGAATCTGGAGGATCGGGCTGGGATATTCAAGGCCCTCGGGGACCCGACGAGGCTTCTGATAATAGAAAGCCTGTGCAGGGGGGAATTGTGCGTCTGCAAGATAATCCCATTGACAGGAAAAAGCCAGCCCACGGTTTCTGCTCACCTGAAGGTCCTGCACGGGGCCGGTCTTGTAAGATTCCGCAAAGAAGGCTTGAGCATATATTACCGGCTTGCCGACGAAGGCATCAAAGAACTGCTCGCGGACTCGAAAAGGATCAGGCAAAAACAGGTGAAGGAATGGATGCTGGCAAAATAAGGATAGCGTGGCCGACGCTAGCCATCATGCTCTTGTTTTTCTCGGGATGCGTAATGGAAGACGGACCTCGGGCGACTGAAAACAACATAACTGCGACCACAACAACCCAGGCGGGACAAACGCAGGCCGCGCCCGCGACGGAAGGGCCCGCCGTCAAGCCGGAGCATGAAATAAAGGTCGAAGTATACCACTTTCATCCAACCCAGCAGTGCCCCACTTGTATAGCCTTGGGCTCGCTTGCCGAAAAGACGGTAAACACGTATTTTCAAAAGGAGCTTTGGTCAGGTAAACTGGTCTTTGGGCACATAAACATAAACGAAGCCCAAAACGCAGAACTCGTCAAGAAATACGAAGTCACCGGGTCCTCGCTCTGGATCGGGACGTACGTTGACGGCAAATTCTACAAGGAAGAGAACGTGAACGTTTGGTACAAGGTAAACGATGAGCAGGCGTATCTATCCTACCTGAAGGGCGTGATCGATAAGAGGCTGAAAGGAGATTTGAGCGAATGATGGACCTTATGTCTTTCATGGAATCGATGGGGACTAGCAACATGCCCCTCGTTGCCTCGTTCTTCATCGGCTTTATGATGGCGATAAGCCCATGCCCCCTTGCGACCAACATAACCGCGATAGCTTACATCTCGCGCAGGATAGACGACAGCGGCCATACTCTGCTTGTCGGATTCCTGTACACCCTCGGCCGGATGATGACCTACGTCGTGCTGGCCGCGCTCATCGTTTACTTCGGACTGGGACGCCAGGAAATAGCGCTCGGCCTGCAAAAATACGGGGGACAGCTTCTAGGTCCGCTTCTGATGATCGTCGGGATCCTCTTGCTTGGGATAATAAACCTTGATTTCATAAAGCTTCCAGAGGGCAGTGTGAAACTAAGGGAAAAGCTGGCGGATAAGGGTTATGCTGGAAGCTTCCTTCTCGGGGCCGTCTTTGCCCTCGCGTTCTGTCCCTTTTCGGCCGTCCTCTTCTTCGGGATGCTCATACCTCTTGCACTGAAAACCGGTGACGCTATAATGGTTCCATCAGTTTTCGCATTCGCGACAGGTCTTCCAGTCATCCTCTTCTCAGTCCTGTTCGTGACCAGCGTAAGCAGGATGGGGCAGATCATGAAAAAGGTCGCAGTCTTTGAGAAATGGTTCAGGAGGATGGTCGCCGCATTGTTCCTGATCTTCGGGGCATATTACACCGCTCAAAGCATTGGGCTTATCGGCTAATCAAATAAAATGAGAAAAGATATAACGTTTTTGCTCGGTTTGCTTGTCTTGTCAGGATTCGCGTGCGCTGTGGAGATAAACTTATCCAGCGACAAAAAGGAAACCGAGATAAGCTCGGACATAAAGCAGGTGACCATTAAGATGGGCGAAAGGATAACGTTCTATGTCAAAGTGACAGACAGCGGAGCCTCGGGAGGGGCGTTTACCCTGAGCCGTGAGGTCGAGGCAAACACTTATAAATTGGTAGGAAACCCGCACTTCGTCACCACATCATGCGGATGCAAGGGCTCAAGCAGCGGAGGAGACGTAAACGATTATCTGGCATATACGCCGACGGAGCCAGGGGAATACAGGGCGGAAGCCAGCTATGGAGGCCGCGGAAAAAGAATAGACGTGATAGTCGAACCCGCGCCCCAGACCGCGGAGACTTCCAGCACAGCACCGACGGAAGTCATCACCACGACCTCGACGAGCACTTCCAGAGCCTCCTCGACGACCACGACGACCGCAACGAGCACGTCGCAAAAGCCGACGACCACGCACTCAGTCGATAAGACAACCTCGACCGCCTACCCGGAAGTCGCAAAAGTTGCTCCGACCACAACCGCAACCATTGCAACGGATGCCCGCGGATTCGACAACCAGAAAAACTATCTGCTACTCCTCGGCGTACCCCTTGCGATACTATTGGCATACCTCGGATTAAAGATCAGATCCGGAAGGAAATGAGAAGACCAAGGATGCCTTCTATTTATATATTCGTATATACCAATATATAACTGCTAAATGAAAGAAAAGATCAAGCTTCTCAAGGCCCTAGGCGACGAGACTAGGTTGAAGATAGTCCAGTACCTCCTCAACGGCGAGCAGTGCGCATGCAAGATAGTCCCGCATATCGGAAAGGCCCAGCCGACGGTCTCGCAGCACCTCAGGATACTGGAAGAAGCAGGCGTCCTCCAGGTGCGCAGGCAGGGGGTAAACCTCCTGTACAAGATAAAGAGCAAAGAAGCGGTCAGGATATTGAAGATCCTGGACATAAGGAAGATGGACAAATCGGGCACGATCGCAGGAACACGGAGAGGGCCGTGATGGACATATTTTTACCCGCGCAATGGTTCGCCGACTGGGTAAGCTACCAATTGCTCGGCCTGGGTAAAGAAACATACCTTGGAAGCGCGGCCGATTTTTTCATATACGATCTGATAAAAATCGGGATCATGCTTATCCTCATCAATTATCTTATGGCGATTACCAGATACTATTTTCCCATCGAGAGGGCCAAGAACATACTCGCAAAGCACCGCTGGTACGGTTTGGACTACCTCTTTGCAGCTCTTTTAGGCGTGGTCACGCCTTTTTGCTCCTGTTCTTCGATACCCCTGTTTATCGGTTTCGTCGGAGCAGGCATCCCCCTGGGAGTGACGTTCGCGTTCCTTATCTGCTCGCCTCTGGTCAACGAAGCGTCCCTGTACCTGTTTCCGGCAATGTTCGGACTGAAGATCACATTGATATACAACGTCCTGGGGATAGCGATCTCCATGCTGGGCGGCATGCTGATCCAAAGAATGAGGCTGGAAAAATACGTAAGGCAGGAACTGCTTCAGACAAAACCTAAAAAGAAACTGGTCGAAGAATGCGGAGGCACTACGCCGAACAAAAAACAGCTCGCTTTATACTGGTGGAACGAGGGAATGGCCATAACAAAACAGATAGTCCCCTACGTGGTATTGGGGATAGGCATAGGGGCGCTGATACACGGCTTCGTCCCTGCAAGCTTCGTCGAACAATACCTTTCCTCGCGGGAATGGTGGGCCGTTCCGGCCGCAGTGCTGCTCGGAGCCCCGCTCTACGCGAATTCGATAAGCGTTATTCCCATCATGCAGGCCCTCGTCGAAAAAGGGGTCCCTGTAGGCACGGCTCTTGCGTTCATGACATCGATCGTCACGGTCTCGCTGCCGGAACTGCTGATACTGAGAAAAGTAATGCGCTGGCAACTTTTAGCGATCTTCCTGGGCATAACCCTCACAGGAGTCGTGATAATGGGTTATATACTTAACGCGATCATATAACCGGGAATGGCGATTTATTGCGGGA
Source organism: Methanobacteriota archaeon (assembly GCA_903930485.1). Classification (GTDB taxonomy): domain Archaea; phylum Altiarchaeota; class Altiarchaeia; order IMC4; family QMZM01; genus CAIYYO01. The sequence goes on along the minus strand of CAIYYO010000038.1, from coordinate 24 downwards.
AAAGAAAAATTGATCAAGGAAAAG
>CAIYYO010000037.1 GCA_903930485.1 Methanobacteriota archaeon | reverse complement strand
GTCTTTAAGCCTTATTTCTTCAAGTCTCTGTTTCGCAGTTTCCCGGTCCTCCGGCAGGAACGTTTTTTCGAACAAGTTTGTCAGGTAACTTCCGGGGAGAGAATTTATGACTTCTCTAATGCTTGAACTCAATCCCGGCATTTGAGGGAAGTCTTTAAGCAATGCCTTTTTTGCCTGATCAATCATATTCCTCCCTTTCTCGGTCTCGCAACAAGCATGGAACCTTGAAAGGACATAAAGGGATCTGCTGGAGAAACGCCGTCCGGGCAAGGCCGAAAGAAGGAGCCTTTGGATATCTGCATCCGAAAGCCTGCCATGGATCTTGTTCTCAAGAGATTGCATGGAGATTTCATCGGCTATGGCGCTAACCCCTCCTTTGGGCGCGCCTGAACAGTCAAGCCTAAACCCTCTTTCGGAACGGATAATGACATTGTTGGTATAGCCAGGCGAGAGTTGGTCATCTAATAGTTTGGTGTTCCGTCGTATTACCAACAGATCGTCAAAAGCGCTCAAGCATATATCTTTTATAGCGTCTTTGTTCTGCAGCCCTTTCTTGCTGGCATATTTTTCTGAGAATCTCATAAGGCCTTCCAAGCAGTCGACGTGGATGCCTAATAGTTCCATCTGGATCGCGGCGGATGCTACGCCCCAGCGCGTTATGCACCCTTTGTCGAGGAGGTCGATTCCAGCACAAATCAACTCAGTGTCTTCTGCTTTCAGGTTTGACAGTTTCCTTTCTTCCGGCGTTTTTAGGGATTCTATCTTCTCATTGAGTAATCCAGAATCGGACTTGAATTTGCCGAATTCTCCTAGCCGGATAATATTCCTCTTCCCATAGACATCGGTATACGAGGCTTCCCATATGCCTTCTTTGAGGCGGATAGTTCCCCTTCTCGCTTTTTGTAAGAATGTGTTACTGTCTTTCTCCTTGATTACCTTGAGGATCATTTTTGGGTCCACATCCTCGGGGCAGTCGAGAGTCCAAATGTTCACATTGTTCTGGCTTATTCCATCCAGTTCTTTCTTAAAAACAAAATTACGTGCGTATACAGACCCCTTGTAATCCGGACTATTCTGAGGCGCCCGTATGTTCTCAACCTCTCCCATGCATATTATCTTGGCGTCTCCTCTGCCTTTCTTTCCCCCTACATGGTCAATGTTCTTTATGTCCCCGCCGGAAATTATAATTCCTCCTGCCGCCAAATCTATATGGTTTATATCGCCTGCAACTTCGATGAGCCCGCCCTTCATCTGCAGGCCTGCCGTTCCGAGAACGCTCCCATGGACGACTATATGTCCGCCCAGCATATCAGTGCATCCAACGTTATGGACTCTGCCAAGAATTTCCACCCTTCCCCCGCGCATCCTGCTTGCAATGTTAACGATGTCCTTTATATCCTGACCCTTAGTGTATTTTTCATTATATCCATCACCGGTGATGACTATGTATCCGTTGTACATGTCATGGCCGGTATCTATCCCAATAACATCTCCGTCAACTATGCCGATACCTCCCGTAAGTCCCTCGGTCTCCTCAACACCTGCGCCAAGGCCATGCCTTAGATTCCCTTGGATAATGATAAGGCCTGAACGCATGTTGTCTCCTATGTGATCTCCTGGCTGATTAACTAATATCTGGCCTCCTTCATTGGATTTGCCTACGAAAATCCCAGTTTGCCCATAAATAGTCAAACGCCCCCCGGACATCTTCTCGCCTGATTTTCCCCCCACTCTGCCGGAAACAAATATCTCCCCGCCGGACATGCGTAATCCGACATTAGTATCAAGATGCGCATTCAATACTCGTATCCTTCCCTTAGACATACTTTCCCCAATCTGAGTTACAGGAGGATCATTGAGCTCAACCCATTTTTCAGGGTCCTTTTCAGCTGCGATCTCGACCAACTGCATCACGACTTTTTGGGATACATGAAAACCTTCGCTTCTGAGGTTGTTGAGAATATCGACAAGTTCCTCCTGGGTAAAGTCTCTGACTGCTGCTTCCATAACCTTTTTAATCAAAGTAGGCGAGGTTTTTTTCTGATACAATTTTGATAGAGTGTCTCTTAAAAGAGTTTCAGGGGTGGATTTAACCCTTACGTTCTCCGAAAGTTCCTCATAGGATATTCCTGAAGAGCCACACAAAGCAATCAATTCAGGAGTTCGAAGAACTCTTGATGCTATGTCTCTGAAACTTTGGTGCCGGTGAGTTGATGCTCTTTTAACAGAATCTAGAACATTCATCCTCCGGTCTTCGGGAATGTTCTTGTTCACATAATCTTCTATTTCGCGGACGTTGAATATTTCCGCACGGAGTAGTATCCTCAAAGTTATTTCAGAGGAGCTTAGTCCGGAAAGTACCGTTTTGCCGTAGTCACCCTCAAGGAAACCGCTAACATCCTTTGTACCCACAAGCTCTTGGATGAATATTATGCTATTTTTTAAATCGCTTAAAACAGTTCTTTCTACCCCAGATATCCCATAAGAAGAGATGTATCGGATAAGCGAACCTGCATCCCCCGTTTCGAATTCCTTGCCTTCAGAATAGCTCTTCTTGTAGCGCGCCCAGTGGTCCGCGATGGGCCCGCCCATCCAGCCGGGGGGGTGTAATTCTTTTCCTTTAGGCGGGCTGCCTGCCTCCTGCCCAGACAGAACATCGATCGCTTCCTTTATCGCCTCTTCTTTTGCCTTAGGAAAGAGATATCTTATCTGCTCAGGGAGTCTTACCGAAATATCTATTCCTATCTTTTGCAGGAAATCCAGCACCCAGGGGATGTAATCGGCAGTTATCTCGTCTCTTTCGGCTCTCTGCACCAGTTCCTTTATGCTATTCCTTATCTCCCCGGAAAGGGTATCGGTATGGTGTTTATACCCGCAGCCTGACACGTCTGTTTTAATCTGGGAGGTGATACCTTCCACCATTTCATTCTCCTTGGTAGTCAACTGCCTGTTCTCCTTTGCCGCAAGATACAATCCCTCGACGAGCCTGCCGTCTAATAGGGACGGCGAATGGATACCAGAGTCTTGCTCCTCATTTTTTGCCTCTTCGGCCTCGATAGCTGCCTTCCGGCGCTTGATCTCTTCATCTATGATCTTCTGCTCATCTTTCTTCGTTTGAATAGCTGCCTGTTGATCTTCTTGATGTTTTGCCAACCCCGCATCTTTTATCTTTTTCAGCCCGTCTTTGAGCCCCTTTCTGATAACGCGGGAATCAAACAGGCTCTGAAGCACCCTCTCCCTGGCCTCGGGGTCCTTTATGGGCTCTATCAGGGCGATCCATAACTTTTCTGGATCTGCCTTGCCGTAATTGTATTCCAGCCCGTATTCCAAGACATTTGCCAGCAGCCTCCAGGCAGCGGAGGAATCGGCGTCTCTTCCGGAGGCGATCTTTTCTATTTCCTCTCGCACCTGCGGGATGTAAGTGTAATCGACTGCCCCTTGGAAGAAGCTGCTGCCGTTGAAGACGAGCTTATTCTTTATCCTCTTGCCCTCTTTCAGGTCTGCAAGGCGCAGTCGCAGGTGCCTGACTATTTCCATGTCCCTCTTCAAAGATGTTTTGTCATAGTAGTCTATGGGCCCGACGACCATTGTGTTCTCCAGTTCCCTGAAGTAGGGATTGAATTTCTCCCTCCATTTCCCAGAGGGTTTTTGCAGAGAGTTGACCGATGAAATTATCTGGTCGATTTTTTTTGCGAGATCTGCCCTGTCCACTCGTCCGCCTGCGCGCCTGACTCCCACGATGGACCTCGCCTCATTAATCCTGGCCGAGAGTTCCTTCAAGGTACTTACAACTACTAAAAGGTCTTCTATGTCATCCATCTTATCAGGTATCTGTCCGCCTAGTTTCCTTGCAAATTTGCTCATCAGGTATTCGGAATATATCTCCAATTCCTCCACACCGGTCTCGGCCATGTCCCACATATTCTCATCGATCTCCCGGTCGGGCAGAGCGTCATTGTTCACAAAGCCCATGTCAAGGTCTACGACGGTTCCCATATATGACCTGATAATCCCGACGTCGCTTACCAGGTATCTCCCGTGCTTTCTCATAGGTTCTATCTTTGCCTTGAATTCATCGAGCCTGGCGGCTAACGATCCATCCCCTGCAGCTTCCTTTAGCATAAGGTCAAAGCCTGAGGGATCCTGGAGTGAATACCTGACCAGGTAAGTGAACGCTGGCCGGTCTTCCGGGCCGATCTTCCCGGTTGCTAGGTAGCCTTGAAGGAAGGTTTTTAGGTGGGTTAAGGCTTTACCCGTCCAGGCGTCAACCGGCAAGGCTTTCCCGGAGGCAAGTTCGGACAGGGCCGCCGCATTCATGAAAGATGTGGGCTTCAGCCCGCTCTCTTTTACGTTCTTCAAGTCGGCATAGAGGTCTTCAGGCTTCCCGTAAGCCCCGTCCCGTATATCGACATCCTTCAGGGACTCGATGATGTCCTGATCGAATTCTTGCGTGTACCAGCCAACTGTGGTGCCATCTATTTTTTTCGCAGCATTCTCCTCGAGCCGTATCCAGTCTCTTCCAGACCACATCACGGCTTTCACTTTCGCATCGGCTACTGAGGAGATGGTTTCTTCGTACAGCTCTGTCCGATTCACAGCCGCCCAGGACAGTAAGTCAGCAAGCTCTTCAGCCGAGAACCTCGTCTTGCCCCCGTGGGCGATTAGCGAAGCAACAGCCAATATATCCTCTTTCTCCAGGTTGACGGGCCTGCCCCTCCACGGCCGTCCATCTTTTGCGCAGGCTAGCCTTTCAGCGTGCTTGTCAAAAGGCATCATGCTGCCGGATATCTCAGTCCTTTCCCTTCCCCATTTGAATCGCGCTTCAACCGCGTCTTCTTTCGTATACGGCACGTTCTCCAGCACGGAGTCCTCCGGCTTGGTCTCTTCTACGGTCTCAGGTTCGGCAGCCGCTGCCGCTGGGAAAGCTTCCAGAAGTTCGATGGTCGTCGGCCATCCCTCTTTTTCTATCTCCTCCTTGGATACTTGAAGTTCTTTCGGGATCTCCAGTTCAAGCTTTTCGGCCTTGTTTTTCTTGTATAGGAGCATGAGCGTATGAACGGACCCGTTTTCTAAGAAGCCGTAGCCGATGCATATAGTGCCGTTTTTATCCAGGTTCCTGCCCATCTCCCTCACGGCTTTAATCCTTTTCTCCTTTGTGTAGTAACGTCTGCCATCGACAGTTCCGCCGAATGTCCCGAAGGAATATATGAGAGACGGTTTGCCGTATTTGTTCGTTAACGGCGTGAGGTCGAACATGTCGCCTGAGACGATGTCCATCATCCCTCCAGTGATAGAGTCGACGGCAGAGGGATCTATATCGTAGATGAATTGGACAAGACATTCGCCTTGCTGATAGCTCTTCTGATTCACGCCGCCCAGAGAAACTTCGGGCTTCAGGGCGCCGGGATGATCGGCCATCGAAGCCTTTCCGGCTGCCATCAGGTTTACCTTTATCTTATCAGAGGAACTCTCCAGGGTGTTGACTAAATAAAACCTCTGGGGCGTACCCGTGTAGTCGAGGACTGCGTAATTGCCCTTCCCGTCCTTAACGACGCAGCTTACGCATCCGTAATCGACCCCAAGGGATCTGATTTCGCGCGATACGACTGACGTGTACCTTCCGTTCCCGCACCCGACGTCCATGATGAAGCCTTTGTCCAGTCCTCCATGCTTCTTACCAAGCTCGACGACGTAATCTACAGGCACGTCGTCGAAGCTCCTGCTGCGGCTGATGCGCGCCGAGGCGCCCGGAACTGCGACTGTGACGTAGCTGAGCTTGTCGTAAAGGGAAAGGATCTTGTCTTTCAGCGTTTTGTCGCCTGTGAGAATATAAGCCTCCTGCAGCAGGGGTATGATCATATGGAAAGGCACTAGCTCGCTCTCGCACAGGTCGGAGTAGAAGTTCTCGGCAGTATTGTACAGCGACGAAGCTTTTGTTTCGTCCTTTGCCCTGGCATGGGGTGCCTGCCTGTAGCCGTCCGCCTCTCCGGCGATCGCGGAATGGTTGTTTTCCTGCCTTGCCCTGACCATGGCGGCCCACTGGTTCTCCAAAAGCTCGGTCCTCCTCGCGGATTCATCTAGGTCGTTGAGGGTCTTTGCTAATGCAACCGCTTCTTTATGGCGCTCCAGGGCTGCGTCGAACGAGCCCTTTAGAAGATACAAGGCAGACCGCATATGGGCGGTATATATCCCAACGTCTTTTTTCATGGCCTCGAGCGAAGCGTTGTTGCTGATGCTGTTGATGTGGTCTATAAGATATCTGGCTTCCTCATAAGAGCCGGACCTCATTAATCCGATGATCGTATCATGCAGTGCCGGCACGATGCTGGAAGCAAGCAGAGGTAACAGGACGTTATTTTCGATCTGCACGTCCCGCGCAAAAGCACGTTCAACTGTACCATCAGGATAACTCATGTCATCGCCTGAGAGCATCATTCCGACTTCAGCAAACCTTCTTTCTACGTTCAGGCCCCGGATTACCTCAACCAAACGGAAAGCCCTGCCAAGGTCCTCCGTAATCCAGTCGTTTATTATCTGCAGCAGGGTTTGAGCTTTAGGGCTGATCAGGTCCTTTGACGGGTCTTTCCCTTCAAGCTCCCGGCTTAAAACAAACAAGAGATTCTCTGTACTGATACGGTCTTTTTCTGCCTGATCAAGCCGCCCAACAGATTCTTTGTATTCTTCGACGTCTGGGTAGCAAAGTTCTTCCAACGGCACCGGGCCTTTCCCGGAGTCTATTGAAGCAAACCATAGGGCGTTGCTTGCCCGTTCGCCGTAGTCACTGTAATGGTCCTCATGCGGAAAGCTTTTGACCAGATCGATGACCTGCCGGTACTCTCCAAGCCTCAATAGAGCTTTTGCCGCCAAATCGAAATTATCCTGCAGGCGGGCATAGGACTCGGCGCGAAGCTTTTCCATATGCGGCGCCTGCATGTCCACCGTGCCTGCGAGCAATTCCCTGAGAAGATTTACCGCATTGATCAGGTGCGCGCAGCCTGTCAATTTGTCGTCTGCCGCAAAAAGCCTTTCAGCTCTTCCAGACTCGACGGCAGCCCTATGCTGTTTGCTCTCCGGATATATCGGGGAATCAGGGCCTATCCTGTCAATCAAACCCTGCGCCTCATCAAGCAGGTCCAATCCAACGTATATCCCGGCAAGGTTGTTCAAAGCCCTTTCGAGGACGTTCTTCTGTATACTAGGATCAGTGCTGTTCACTAACTCCTCGAGATAAGAGCGCGCTCCTTTGGTCAAACCAAGAGTCAAAAGAGCCGAACCCATTCCCGACGTTGCAACGTAATAGTGATATGATCCCTTAGGCGCCAATTCCCTGAGCCTGAGACATGCAGACATGAAGCCTTGGATG
>CAIYYO010000036.1 GCA_903930485.1 Methanobacteriota archaeon | reverse complement strand
GCAGGCATACAGCAGGACCTTCGTGTCTTCTCCTCGCTAAAGGTCTACGGCACGTCGGTCTTGACCGCGGTCACGGCCCAGAGCTCAAAAGGCGTCAAGGGATTCGAACCAGTTTCTGGAAAGCTCGTTGGAAAACAGATCGACGCGGTCATGGAAGATGGCAGGTCTGATGCCGTGAAGACCGGGATGCTCGTGAATTCTGAAATTATCGGGATAGTCTCGAGGAAACTCAAACATTATAAAATAAAGAACCTGGTCGTCGATCCTGTAATGATATCCACGTCAGGGCGCAGGCTGCTTGAAAAAGGCGCCATCGACGATATCGGAAAACTGATAACGGCAGCAACTATCACGACGCCAAACATTTCAGAGGCAGAAATCCTCGCAGGAATAAAGATAAAAAACCACAAAGACATGGAGTCTGCGGCCGAATCGATAGGTAGCGGCTGCCTAGTGACGGGAGGGCATATGGATGCGGTCGACGTCCTTTTCTTCGAAGGAAAGATTTACAAATTCAAAGCCTCGGCAAAAGTAGACGCAAAATTGCACGGCGCAGGATGCGCCTTCTCTGCGGCGATTACAGCGTATCTCGCGAGGGGGGAAAACATCGTCGACGCCATAGGCTTGGCAAAGGAATACGTTGACGGGGCGATCGCAAGGAATTTTTCTGTGGGACCGGGGGCAAGGGTCCTCGATACTGGTGGAATTAAACTGGGTCGGACCTATTCCAGCAAGGAAAAGGCGTTGGTTATAAAAAATATCGAAGACGCTGTCGAGACATTTATTGGTAATCCAAGCTCTTACAAACTCATTCCTCAAGTCGGGATAAACATCGCGATGGGCCTGGAAAACGCAAAAACCTTGGACGATGTTGCTGGTTTGAGCGGGAGGATCGTCCGCGACCGCCGGCGTGCTTTGGCAGTTGGAGAAATAGTTTACGGCGGCTCGCATCATATAGGAAGAGTCGTTTTGACGGCCTTGAATTTTGACCCGATCAAGAGGGCATCGATGAACGTCAGGTTCAGCGACGAGATCGTTTCCGCATGCGAAGGGCTTGGTCTCTCCGTCCGTTCGTTCAATCGCGTAAACCAGTCCGCGGATTCGGAAACAAGGGAGCAGGGGAGTTACTCGGCGATAAAAGGAGCCGGGTATGTCCCGGATATCATTTACGATGGCGGCGGGTACGGCAAGGAAGCGATGGTTCGGATAATCGGCAGGGATGCGCGTGAAGTTGTGCGAACGGCCTTGAAGTTAGCCGAATTGATAGAATAAAAGAAAAAGTCCTGCAAATAAATGGCAGGATGTCTAGTCTTTTACGACTACTACTTTGCTTATGGCGTTTACGGCGTCGTAGGGGATGATGAGGTTCCCGTCTTTGTCTTTCGGGTACGCGACTTTCGGTATCTCCGAAGACAAGGGCTCGACTATCATCGAGATGAACTTCCCTGTCTGCTCGTCTATCATCAGATCGTCTACTCTTCCAAGTTCTTCGCCGCCTGCTGTGATGACAGGTTTTCCGCCTAATTGCCTTGCAATGATGTATTTAACCATTTTGTCACCTATATTTTTCTACGTTATTGTATGTATTTTGATATATTATATACCTTATCTATCCTTAAAAATGCATGAAACCGGGATGTGCGGCGGAGCTGGGGCCGAGCCTGTAGGGATGATAGACGCAGACGTTAAAGCCGTCCTTGAACGGCAGCGTTACAAGATAGTCGGCCGGCACAGCGCGGTGAAGCTCTGCACCTGGACCAAGAAGAGCATAATGGGCCGGGGTAACTGCTACAAGCAGCAGTTCTACGGCGTGGAAAGCCATCGATGCCTCCAAATGACGCCGTCTGTTTCATGGTGCACCCAGAAATGCATCTTCTGCTGGAGGAATGTTGAGCAGACCCTCGGATCATCGCTTCCAGACTATGACGAGCCAGGAGAAATAATAGATGGCGCCCTCAGGGCACAGAGAAACCTTCTAACAGGCTACGGCGGAGTCCTCGAAAAGGTGGATGAAAAGAAATACGAGGAATCCCAGGAGCCCAATATGGCGGCCGTCTCACTCGCAGGCGAGCCCACGGTTTATCCCGCGATAGGGGCTCTCCTCGCTGAATTCAAAAAGAGGCGTTTCACCACATTCCTCGTCACCAATGGCACATTACCTGAAAGGCTCACGAATCTGGAGACCATGCCGACCCAACTCTATTTGTCGATGGATGCTCCCGACGAAGGCACTTACCGAAAGGTCTGCAACCCACTGAAAAAGGAGAACTGGAACAAGATTCAGGAGACGATACAATTATTTCCCTCGCTCGAAACCAGGAAAGCCGTTCGCATAACGGCCGTAAAAGGCCTCAACATGTTCTCGCCCGACAAATACGCGAAGATGATCGATACTGCTGAGCCGGATTATGTCGAAGTCAAGGCCTACATGTATGTCGGCGGGTCGAGGATGCGGCTTACGCTGGAGAATATGCCGTCTTTCCCTGACGTTTGGGAATTTGCGGAAGGCATCTCAAAAAACACAGGGTACCCGATTAAAGACCATAAAAGAGACAGCCGCGTAATCCTCCTGTCGAGGAGATGAAAACAGCTTAAAGCTTATATAGCTCTTCACACTAATTCTTTACATATAATGGAACCAAAGGTGCTTGATTCTTACGGCGACGTGAGGATCATCGAAGGTCCTGAAAGCCCGATACCTCTTTATATCATCATGCCTACGGAGTTCACTGACGAAGAGCTCTTGCTTCTGAAAGACCCCCGCAAGGTCCTCCCCAATTACAAGGACATCATGGAGAAGATCGAGGACTTCCGCACATCCATAGAAAAGGAGGATTTCCTCAGGCAGTACCTCGAAGTCCAGCTCGAAAAAGACGGCCTCGTTACTGAAAATCTGGAGCCGCTTATCAACCGGATAATGGACGACGTCTTCTTGGGATACGGGAGGATCGGCGGACTGATACGGGATGACGACTTAGAGGAGATAATGATCAACGGCATAGAGCTGCCGGTCTTCGTGTTCCACAGAAAGCACGGCATGTGCGCGACAAACATCGAGTACACAACGCAGGCGTCGCTTAACGAGCTTATCGAGTGGATCGCCAGATACGCGGGAAGGAAGATATCGCGTGAAGTGCCGCTATTGGACGCGCACCTTCCGGACGGGAGCAGGGCGAATGTCGTCGTATCGCCGGCTGCGCCTTACGGCCCGACTGTCACGATAAGGAAATTCAAAAAGATACCCTTCAACATAGTTGACCTCATCACGATTAAATCGATTCCCGTAGACCTTGCGGCGTTCCTGTGGGTCGCAGTGGAAGGGATGGGTCTGCACCCCTGCGGGATGCTGATAGCCGGCGGGTCAGGCAGCGGGAAGACGACATTAATGAACGCCCTTGCGATGTTCATTCCCCGCAGGGAGCGGGTCATATCGATAGAAGACACCTTAGAGCTTAACTTCGACTTCCTGGAGAACTGGGTGGCGATGGAAGCAATGCCCTCAGTGCTTGAAAGGGCGGCGACGAAGCTTAACATGGCGACCCTCGTAGAGAATGCCCTCAGGATGAGAGCCGACAGGATACTTGTCGGAGAAGTGAGAGGCGTCGAAGCCGAGACCCTTTTCGTAGCCATGAACATCGGACTCAACGGCTCCATGGGGACCATCCACGCGAACAATGCCCGCGACACCACGATAAGGCTTATGGAGGAGCCGATGAACCTGCCGATAAGGATGTTCAGGCTGCTGGATTTGATAATCGTCTCCAACAGGTTCTATTCAAAGGGCAAGGGAGTCATAAGAAGGATCACCCAAGTCGCGGAGCTTGCCGGTATCGAGAAAGGCGTCGTCCAGCTCGGAGACATATACTTATGGGATCAGGACAAAGACAAGACCCAGAGAACAGAGTATCCGATACTGCTGCTTGAAAAGATCGCGGAGAGGACCGGCATATCAAAGAAGCAACTCACTTCGGAGATTTACATCAGGCAGAAGGTCCTCGAGCACATGGTAAAGAATAACATAAGGGACAACAAGGCGGTGTGCGACATACTTCACGAATACAACATGGACCCCAAGTCCGTGATAGCCAAATTCAACCTGCAAAAAGAGATAGAGCAGGAGATAAAGAAACAGAAGGGGATGATATAAGTCTCCAGAGTTACGGTTTCTTCCCTGTCGTCACAAGCTTCCCGTCCTTTATTTTCCTGTAGAAGCAAGTCCTGTAGCCTTCATGGCACGCCGCCCCGGTCTGTTCCACCTTGTAAAGGACGGCATCCTGGTCGCAGTCTACGTATGCCTCGACGATCTTCTGGAAATGTCCCGAGGTCTCGCCCTTGAGCCAGAGCTTCTTCCTGCTCGTTGAGTAATAATGTACCCTGCCGGTCTCAAAAGACTTCTCTATCGCCTCCCTGTTCGTGTAAGCAGCCATCAATACCTCGCCGGTCTTGTGGTCCTGCGCTATCGCAAGGACGAGACCGCCGGTACCGTCGACGTTCCTGTACTTTAAACCGTCAAGCTTGAATTCCATATTTTTACCTATCCAATCCTACTATATTAATAGAGATTAAGTTTAATAGGAAAAAAATGGTGTATAAGAAAGCGGGACAGGTCGGAGGAGAAGCCGTAGAGGAAAGGGGCGCCGAAGGAGAGATCACACGAGTCAGAACACCGAGAAGGGGCGAAGTCCTCGGAGAAGTGGAGCAGCTCCTCGGAGACCGCAGGATGCTGGTCAAATGCACCGACGGCTACACACGCCTGTGCCGGATACCGGGCAAGATACGTAAGAGGATATGGATCAAGGAAGGCAACATCGTCCTCGCCGAGCCGTGGTCTGTCCAGACCAACGAGCGCGGAGACATCATATGGCGTTACACCAACCAGCAGGCCGACTGGCTTGAGAAGAGAGGATTCCTGAGAGGCCTCGAGACCCTCTAAAACCTATTTCTCATATGTCAAACATAACAGACGAACACCAGACCGAGTATGAGATGCGCAAGATCTCGGGCGGCGTATTCGACAAATCGACGCTGACGTCGATAAACGAACTCATACGCAGGGGCTATTTAGACGAACTCACAGGGATCATTTCCACGGGCAAGGAAGCCAACGTGTATCATGCGATCCTCGGGGAAAAGGAGCTCGCGGTCAAGCTATACCTTATCGATACTTCAGACTTTCGGAGGATGGACCGCTACATCAAAGGCGACCGCAGGTTCTCTGGCTGGAGGAATAAACGACAGTTGGTATTTGCATGGGCGCAGAAAGAATTCTGTAATCTGCACCGAGTCTACGGGACTGTTAAATGCCCCGAGCCTATCGTGATCGAGAAAAATGTTCTCGTCATGGGATTCATAGGAAAAGATGAAGTAGCGGCGCCAAAGCTGAAAGACGCGCCGCCAGAGGACATAGAGACGTTCCTCGACAAGGTGATGACGCAGGTGAAGGATATGTATTCCTGCGGGATCGTGCACGGAGACCTGAGCGAATACAACATACTCAACTGGAATGAGGAACCTTACGTCATAGATCTCTCGATGGGCGTCATGCCCGAGCATCCGCTCTCGGAAGAGCTGCTGGAACGCGACGTAAGGAACACACTCAATTTCTTCCGCAAGCTCGGGGTCAGGGATTACAAAGGAAAGATCGAGCCCGAGATAATCGAATGGGTGAAGACGCCGGCCAAGAAGGTAAAAGAGAAGGAGACGGCGGAGCAGGCATGAAAATCTATATATATTTCTGTAAACATCATATCTAAAAAATAATTCTAAAATCCAAAAATGAACACCTTCAGCAGAAGCTTCCAGCTCGTGAAAGAGAGCTACTCGGTATTGAGGAAAGACAAAGAATTGATGCTTTACCCCCTGATCTCCGGGGCCGTCAGTTTGGTCCTGATCGGCTTCCTGGCCCTGGGAGTGTTGTCCGCGAACCTTTTCGGCTACATGAGCTCGATCATCGTCTACCCGATCCTGTTCGTCTACTACCTGGCGAGCTATTTCGTGATAATATTCTTTAACACCGGACTGATCACCTGCGCCAACATCCGGATGAGCGGCGGGGATCCGAAGTTCCGGGACGGGATAGACAACGCAGTCAAACATTTGGGCAAGATATTCACCTGGGCGCTGGTTTCAGCGACTGTAGGGATGATACTGAACGCCCTTTCAAGAAGGTCTGGACTGATCGGAAGGATAATCATCGGGCTGATAGGCATGGCATGGAACTTCCTCACCTTCTTCGTAGTGCCAATACTGGTGCTAGAGAACGTGTCGGTCACTGATTCGATAAAGAAATCCGGCGCGCTCTTCAAGAAGACGTGGGGGGAGAACGTCGTAGGGCAGTTCTCGATGGGATTCGTTTTCTTGCTGCTAGGACTCCTCGGCCTGATACCCCTGGCACTGGGCATATTCTCCCTAATGGGCGCATCGTACATCCTGATTCCCTTATTGTTCTTCGGGATAGCCTTGTTCTACTGGGTCGCTCTGGCGATCGTCAGCTCCAGCCTTAACGGGATATTCGTGACGGCCTTATACAATTACGCGAGCAAGGGCGTCGTGCCTGCGGGCTTTTCTGAGGAAACCATCAAAGCGGCATGGAAGATGAAAAACGCTATACAGAAACCCTGAAGGCCAAAGGACACATTAACGTCACGGCCCGGCACAGGACTACTTTAGAGATAACAAAGGAAGACAGCCTGACGCCGCAGGGGGACTGCATCATAGCGGTCTCGGCCGACAAGTGCTTCCAGGATTTTTCTCCTGATTTTCTGAATGCCTTAAAAAATGACGAAGTGAAGATAGTAATAAGGCTGGAATGCGAAGGCGTGACCGATAAAGTAACTGCAAGCGGGCACCCTGGTCTTACCTTCGTCAACCCTCATGAGATGGTGGTCCGGAAAAGCGAGTTTCTCTGCGAAAGAACTCTTGCGATCAAGGCTGACAAGGCGGCGTGCGACCTAAACCAGGACCTGGTCAAGAAACTGAAAGAGGGGAAAACGCTATCCGTCGTACTAGAGATCAAATGAAAAAACCTTTAAGCAAGAAAGCAAGTGTAGACCTCAGGCGAATATCCGATGCTGCAGTCCTGGCAGCGGTCCTGGAGGCAGGAACCGAGAAGCCCGGGAACGTTACCCCGACGCACGACTACAAAGACACGACTTATTCCGACTACATCAAAGGCGCCATAGCCTTAGGGAATGCGATTCATGAATCGGCTGAAAAAGGCTTTAGGGTAGGAGAAACGGGTAAAGGATCGATTGACATCGGCGGCCTGATTTTGAAGGGCGTCAGAGATGTGAAAAAATCGCACAAAGGAGGCAACACCCACCTCGGCATGCTTATGCTCATGGTTCCAATAGCCGCCGCCTCAGGTATTTGCTTAGGCAAAGGAAAAAAGTTCACATCTCTTAGGGCTGAAATAAAAACCGTTGTGCGGGGAACAACTAAAAAAGATTCACAGGACCTTTACGCCGCCATAAAAGAGGTCGGCACCGGAGGAATAGACGGGCTCATCGAAAAAGACATGACATTCCACGAGCTCATGCAATATTCCGCGCCCGTAGACCGGATCGCCCAAGAGCTTTCCGGAGACATGGAAATCATTTTCGAT
>CAIYYO010000035.1 GCA_903930485.1 Methanobacteriota archaeon | reverse complement strand
ACCGTCTGATCCTCAGGCTGCTTCGTACGGTCGTCGTTTTCGTGGAACTCGACGAATACAAAGAGCATTTAAAGGAAGCCGGAAAGATCTCCCCGGATCCCGACGACGCCGATTTTTTCGCTCTCGCCTTGAAGCTTTCCTGTCCGCTATGGTCCGAGGACAAGGCACTCTCAGGGCAGGAGAAGGTTCGAGTGATAGCGACCAAGGAATTAAAGAGGCTCCTGTAAAAGGGGAATAACTTAATCAGGTTTCCATCCAGGCCTAGTAAGCCGGACAGTCTCTTCCGTGCTGACCCGTCCCGCGTCCTCCAGCGCCTCCAGCCGTTTCTCTACTTCCAAAAGTATGCTCAAGGCCACTGCCTCAAATGGGTCGATAATCCCGGAGTTCGATATCGCGGAAAAGTGGGTCCTGCTCCTTGCGGCGAGTCGGTCGAAGGCTTCCCTGTCCCTCTGCCGCAGCGCGTTCCTGAAATCCCTCCATCTGCCGGATTCCTCGGATATCAGCATGGATGCGGTCTTAACGGTCCTGCCCATTGGCTACGCCTCCGTATGCGATCAGCGTATACAGGCAGTAATCCGTCGTCAGTGTCTTGATCCTGCCGGAGACGCGTTCCTGTATCAGCTTGTATTCGGTTTCGTCGAGAGGGCTGTCGGCTTCGTAGGAGTCCGGCTTCGAGACAAAGAGGGCCCGGGCAGCGAGCTTCTGTATCGCCTTTTCCAGTTTGCCGTAGACGAGCTCGCGTAATTGGTATACCGTGAAGGGCCTTGAGACATAGACTGTGTCCAGGACTTTCTCGTCCCTCGTCACCCTGTATAATACGTACGGATCGAACGTATTGGCGCAGTCCACGTAGAGGACGTTGAAGGTTTTTGCGAGTTTTGCCGCGAGTGCCATGAGCTTCATGTCCGTTCCCGCGCCCCGCAGTTCCGTAACTTTGCCGAATGATTCCATAGGATACAGACTTGGAGCAGTATAAAAAATAGGACGCGAGAGCTGGGAAAAAGTAATCGGTAATGGTTAGGCGCTCGAAACGAAATCCCTGCTATTTCCTTTAAGCCTAAATAAATCACGACTGGAAACCGGAAACATTGTCTTTTAAATGATTATTACTAATTAATGAAGTGATTTTTTCTAAAATGGATTCATCGAATAAAGTAAGGCAGATAAGCAGTTATGCGCAGAAAATAAAGGCATGGACACTGTATTCCGTCTACCTGATACTGTTATCCCAGGGCGCTTACGCCCTGTTTTCTTCGCCTCAGCAGAATAACGGGTGGGCGGGGCAAAACGATCACGGATGGACGGGCTTTCAGAGCAATTACCGTACATGGGGCTGGCATAATGAAGATATCGGGGGCCCCTGGTTCAGGCCTTCGACCAACGACCGGGATAAAGAAGGATCGCACGGCATAGACCGGCATGATTCCGAAGACCAGGGCGGCTTTTACCATGGCGTAGACCGGGGCAGGTGTGATGGCAGGTCTACCACAACGACTACGACGTCTTCGACATCCAGCACGACCACCACAAGCAGGCCGCCGACTACGACCTCGTCCACGACAACCTCGTCGACGACCCCTACGACAACATCAACAACCACGACAACGACTACAACATCCACGACAACAACGACAACGCTACCGCCGACAACCACGACCCAACCAAGCACGACAACCACCCTGCCTCCGACCACGACGACAGAACCCACCACATCAACAACCTGCACGACAACGACAACCACCTCCACAACAACTACGTCAACAACAACCACTACAACAACATCCACGACAACGTCCACAACGACTACAACCACCAGCACGACGACGTCAAGCACATCGACGACGACAGTATCCACAACCTCGACCAGCTCATCGACAACGACTACGTGCCCGTCAGAGCTACCAGTCGTGAACGTCCATGGAAGGATCAAAGCAGACAGCCAGTATTACGTCCCGGGCGCAAGCGTTAACGCGACATGCTCGGCGACCCAGGAGACCGTCAAAGGATTCGCGAATTCTATGGGGTACTACTCATTAGACATGCTGTGCCTGTATAACACACAGGTAATCGTTTACGCGACCGCAGACTCTGACATAAAATGCCCGGATGTGGGATGGTGCATCGCCTACGGAGGAGGTAAAGGAACCGCCTCGGGAACGTTTTCCGGCGGAGGATCGGCGGCGGTGGATGTGGTGCTTACGCCGTTGTAAAACGGCGAGGCATATCATATGATCAGCCGGGCCTCAAGCACGTTCGGTATCTCCAGGTCTTTCGTGCCCGCCCCGTATCCCTTTCTATCCGTATCGGGGATCGTATCCGTATACTCGTTCACTATAGCCTTTATTATGGCAGCGCCCGTGGGCGTCGTCAGCTCTTCTTTTATCCCAGTCCTTGTCGTGGGCATGCACTTCAGGAGGTGCCTGACTGCCGGCGAAGGGATCTCTATCAGTCCATGGACAGCGCGGGTCCTGCCCCCGCCCAGGGATATGGTGCTGCAGGATGCGTATCTTACGTCAAGCTCGGTCAGGAGGATCGCTGCCGACACTATGTCTATAATGGAATCCAGGGCGCCTACTTCGTGGAAGTGGACTTTGTCCGGGCTGGTTTTGTGAACCGTTGCTTCTGCCGATGCCAGCTGCCAGAATATCTCTTTCCCGAGGTCCTTTACCGCAAGGGGGAGGGCGCTCTCGTCTATGATCCTGCGTATCTCCGGAAGGTGCCTGAACGGTTGAACCGCTTCCTGGACTACGGTGAATTTGGTCGCCCGGACGCCGCTCTTAGACACGCCCTTTGCATCGATGGAGTATCCCTCAAGCCCAGTTTTTCCCAGTTCGGCGGAAAGGTATTCCGCGCTTATTCCCAGGTCCAGGAGCGAGCCTACCACCATGTCGCCCGAGACGCCGGACCTGCAGTTGAAGTATAGCGAGCTCATATCTCCTCCAGTACGTATTCCATGGTTCCGAGGCCTATCTCTTCCGCATAGTCGAAGATGTCAGCGCCCGTGAACACCTGCTTTCCTTCTCTTTTGTTGAGCATGTCACAGCAGGCGGCGTCCACGGCTACGGGATCCGTAGAGGCGAAGATGCCGAGGTCCCGCGCGATCGGCTTCTGTACCCTGCTGTCGCAGTCGCAGTCTTTCGTGATGTTTAACGCGAAATTTATATAGATATTCCTCTTGCCCTTCTGGGCCGCGAGCGCGTACTCAGCCAGCTTCTGCCTGAAAGCCAACGGCGACGTAGAAGCCCAGTCGATGGAAAACGCCCCATGCGGGCAGGCAGCAATGCATGCCGCACAGCCGATGCACTTGGCCTTGTCCACTCTCAACACCGGATCCAATTCAATCGCATCCCTCGGGCAATGAGACAGGCAGGTCATGCATTTCCTGCACTTGGCGGGCTGCAGGCCGGGTCCGGAACTGGAATGCATGTCAAGCTTGCCGCCCCTCGCCGCGCACCCCATACCGAGCTGCTTTATGGCTCCGCCGAAGCCCGCGAGCATGTGGCCCTTGTAGTGGGCTAAAACTATCAACTGTTCTGCTTCCGCCATCAGCCGGCCTATCTTACACTTCGAGAAATGATCGCCTTCTATTTCCACCTCGGCATAGTCTTCGCCTTTTTTCCCGTCCGCTATGACGACCGGAAGCCTCGTGAACCCGTGCTCCAGCGCAAGGGCAGTATGCGTGTCCCTCGCAGTCCTGGAGCCGACGTAAAGCACGTTTGTTTCTATGAAACAACTGTCTACCCCTTTCTTTTCCAGATAGTCGATCACGCCGTCGTAATTCTTGGGCCCGATGAAAGTCTTGTTGCCTTTTTCTCCGAAGTGGACCTTGAGCGGGACCCTTCGGGCAAGCTTCACTCCTTCTCCTTCCACGACATTTTCCAGAAGCGCTCTTGCGCCCAAACTTATCTCACCCGTATCCGAATACGAGCCGATTTTTTTATAGAAAACCTTTGCCATGTCAACAAACACCAGGTATACTATTAGTTTCTGCGGATTTATTTTCCCGAAGGGGTGTGTTTTTTAAACTCGAGCCGATAGTTAAACAGGTGACATGCCATGAGCAAGCCTTTAAAGATCGTCCTCTACGGGGTATTCATCTGGCTGATCCCTTTCATCGCCAGCTTCCCTTTCGTGGACGCGCACGGGAATTACAGGATACCCGAGACCACATTCAAGTCGATCATGGTCGTGGTCGGGTCATTCGTAGGGGTCTTTTTTGCGGTGAGGTATTTTTCTAAAGTCGATGAAAGCTTCGTGGGTGAAGGCATCGTTACAGGCATTGTTTGGCTTCTGATAAATCTCATGCTGGACCTGGCCCTAGTCTACGTCGGCTTCTTCAAGATGACGCCTAATCAGTATTTCACCGACATCGGCCTCCGCTATCTGTCGATACCCATATACACAATAGGATTGTCTTATGCCCTGAGAAGAAAAAAGCCGAAGGGGGAAAAACCTGAAACGGCGCCCGACCTGCCTTTCCCTGTGCTTAAATGAGCTGAAGTGATTAAATACATGTTCCGGCCATAACTTATTATGTTCGAGCCTCTCGAAGTAGTGACTAAGGGCATAGCCACGGGACTTGTAGTAATAGTCGGCATAGCATTCTTCAGGCTCATGAACCTCGAAGTACGGCAGCCGATATTCGAGAAGAACAGCTATTTGTCTAAGCCGGTCGCACTCGTCCTGTTCATAGTCTTCGTCTACTTCGCGGGATGGCTCGCGTCGTTCACCGAAGGGGTTCTGCAGGCCATTTTGTCGAAGAGCTTATTCAACCTCTTCATAGGCATGGTCGCTCTATGGCTGATATTCGAGCACCTGTGCTACAAGGGATGAATCCTTATACCGCGCTTAAGGTCGTGCTCCCCTCGGGTATGACCAGGACTTTTGCATCCTTTCCCTTAAGTCTGAACGCTTCCTGGAGAGCCTCATCCGGCGTCTTTGCATACTTGAAGCGGTAAAGCTTCTCGACATCCTCTCTTGATATCGCCGTCATAAGGAATATCGCGGCCTTCTCTATCGCGAGCAGATTGTAGTAGGCCTTGTGCCCGCCGATGTTGAACTCCCTGTCGAGCTCTGCCTTCATCTCCTCCTTGGTCTTGTACTTGCGCATCCATGCTTCATAGTTCTTGTTCCCGGCACCGTCAGGGCACTCGGCAAGGAGTATCACGACGCCCCCGTCCTTCACGACCCCTAGAGCAAGATGAAGCGCCTTATACGCCTGGTAAAGGTCTATGTCGTGAGGCGCGCCGTTAGCAGATGTTATCACGATGTCGGCCTTCTCTTTAGCCCTGACCTTGAACATCTTCTCCACAAGAGCAGCGCCCCTCTTCAGGACGGAATCAAAGTCCCCGGAATACGCGCCCACTATCGCTCCCTTCTCGTCCTGCACGACGTTGATGGTAAAATCGACACCGGCCATGCGCGCGGCCTCGGTCATATTCTCGTACATAGGGTTGCCATCCAGCTTCGCCGGACGGGAGTTCGGATCGAAAAAGTTCCGTTTATAGTTATCCTGGATGGTATCGTATTTAGCGACTCCAGGGAGCACGCTCTTCCTGCCTCCCCCGTAGCCCGCGAAGTAGTGTATCTCCACGTCCCCAGTCAGTATCTTGACGTCCGCCTCATAGAACGCCTTTTTTATTTTTACAGGGGTACCGCGCTTCGTAGTCCCGATCAGTGTGAAATCGTCGCCCAGTGAGTCGTTGCTGACGTATTTGATCCGTGATGCGATGTCTTTCCCGAGTAGACGCTCCGCTTCCTCTTTCGTCGTCGTCCGGTGGCTGCCGGTCGCGAAAATGATAAGGATGTTCTCGTCTTTGACGCCTGCGGAATACAGTTCGTCAAGGAGCGGGGGGAGGATCTTGTCGGTCGGACACGGCCGAGTATGGTCGTCCACGGCTATCGCCACAGTCCGTTTGCTCTTCTTCCCGCGCACTATGTCGAAAAGCCTTTTAGTGCCTTCCGGAGCCCATAATGCCTTCTCCAATATCTCCTCAGGCGTCCCGCTGGCATGGAATTCCTCGGGCCTGAGCACGCCCAATAAGTTCTTCTCAGGGACTACGACAGATGCTCCTTTTTTCCCGTACGGCAGATGTATCTTCATTATTATTCTATTAAAGAGCAGGGAAATAAATTTAAGAATAACCCCTGAAGGATATATTTCCGTATGATAATAGTATAACATGCCAACTACTGACTTAAAGAAGAGATGTCCGACAGGCATCATAGGCCTGGACGAGCTCATCGAGGGAGGATTCCCTAGACAGAGGAGCATGCTGATTTCCGGAACGTGCGGGAGCGGCAAGACGACTTTTGCGATACAGTTCCTCTACAAAGGCATCACAGACTACAACGAACCGGGAATACTCATATCCCTGGAACAGGACCCAAGAGAACTCAAAGCCGACATGATGAACTACGGCTTCGACCTCCAGAAAGAAGAAGACGCGGGAAAACTCATCATAATAGACGCAAGCCTATCGCACGTAGGAGTCAGGAACGATTCGCTGATATCGACCAATTCGTTCAAAGACCCTGAGGGAAGCATGTCTCTTCTCCCGGACCAGTTCAACCTGGACAACATACTAGACCTCGTCGTGGCTAAGGCAAGGAAGATAGGCGCCAAAAGAGTAGTCCTCGACAGCCTGCCGGCACTGGAGTTCCTCGTAGGCGACGCAAGCGAAGCAAAGATGAAAAACACCCTAAGACACCTGCTCCTCGTGATAAACTCCAAACTAAAAGCCAGCGGACTGACGACCCTGCTCATAACCGAGATACACGAAGACGAGGGAGAAGGCCATTCGACCCACGGGATAGAAAGCTACGTCACGGACGGGGCCATAAACATGTACTACACGCAGATGGGCATGGCATCCGGAAGGACGATGATCATAAGGAAGATGAGGGGAACACAGCACAGCGAAGACGTGCACCCCATAGCGTTCAAGAGGGGGATGGGCCTCGTAGTCCAGAAACCCGCAGACGCTATGAAAGACGCCCTAAGGCTGTAAAAAAGTTTATATATGAAGGCAATTCAATAATATAAACATAAAGGAGAGACATTAAAATGGTCGACCAAAACATAAGATGCCCGACAGGGATATCAGGCCTGGACGAACTAATCGAAGGAGGATTCCCTAGAGAACGAAGCATCCTCCTGTCAGGGACATCGGGAAGCGGTAAAACGACGTTCGCCGTACAGTTCCTATGCAACGGGATAACGCAATACAACGAACCCGGCGTCCTCATATCACTGGAACAGGACCCGCGAGAGCTGAAAAAAGACATGATACAATACGGCTTCGACCTAGACAAGCTCGAAAAAGAAGGAAAACTCGTCATAATAGACGCAAGCCTGGCAAGGATAGGAATAACAAAGATAGACCAGGCGATAACAAGCGGACAATACATGGACCAGCCCGCAGGAAGCATGTCCCTCCTGCCCGACGAATTCAACATAGACCGGATACTCGAAATAGTCGCAACCAAGGCAAAAAGGATAGGCGCCAAACGCGCCGTCTTCGACAGCCTACCCGCCCTTGACTTCCTCATAGCAGACCTCAACGAAACCAAGCTAAGACACACGCTGAGACAACTCCTCCTTGCGGTAAACTACCGCCTGAAATCCGCGGGACTCACGACCATCTTAGTAACAGAAACTACTGAAGGTATAGCATCAGCCCACGGAGTGGAAAGCTACGTAGTCGACGGAACCATAAACCTGACCATAAACGAAGCCCTAGACGACCGCACGATAAAGATAAAGAAGATGAGGCAGACAAAGCACAGCCTAAAGCCCCACATGTTCGAATTCACGGA
The DNA here is from genome assembly GCA_903930485.1 of Methanobacteriota archaeon. Classification (GTDB taxonomy): domain Archaea; phylum Altiarchaeota; class Altiarchaeia; order IMC4; family QMZM01; genus CAIYYO01. The sequence continues at coordinate 826 of CAIYYO010000035.1, read as the reverse complement.
CAAAGGCATACAGATAAAAGCCCCCGTAGACGCGGGGGCAAAGAAACTATTCTAGAAAAACAAAGCTATGAGCTCTAAAGAGGAAGAGATCCTAAAAGTACTAAGCGAAGACCTCCTCCAGCTGGAAGACATACACGCATGCATGGTGGTCAGGAAAAACCTGGAAGGAATATTTCCCATGACTGAAGAATTCAAGCAGGAGATAATAGAGATATGGGACGTGCTGAAGAACACCATGGACGAATTCTTCGAGATAATAAGCCATTACTCTAAATACGGCCTAGACAAGATATACTTCGAACTAGGGAAATACGACGTCATATTCTTCATACTGCCGGGATCGGACACGGCACTGGTAGCGATAGTGCCGGCGCTCGCGAACAGGGGACTATTGGAAGTCGAACTGGAGAATGCGAGGAGAAAGATCATACAGATATTAGCAATAGAATAACTCTTTCTAGAAAGGTTTTTAGTGTAAAACACACAATAACCTAAACGGACATGAACTCACTGGAAACGCCAAGCTCAGCTTCAGAACTTAGAAGCGTCCAAAAAGAGATAGCAAAAAATGGCAAAGAAAAGCCGGATTTCAAAGCAGCCATCGGCATGTCAAGGGAATGGGACGCACGAAAAGCCGGCCGCGAGGTGGCTGAAGACACTCTCAAAAGGCTTGGAAAGAATCCCGACTTCGTTCTGCTCTTCGCTACCATACACTATGAAAAACACGGAGGATTTAAGGAATTCCTCAATGGAGTGTGGGAAGTCCTGCCAGAGGGGACGCCTCTGATAGGGGGAACGGTGGCAGGATTCATGAACAACTACGGGT
>CAIYYO010000034.1 GCA_903930485.1 Methanobacteriota archaeon | reverse complement strand
GTCAAAGAGGTCCTGCTCGACGAGAGAAACCATTACATAGCCGACAAACTTGCATCGCTCGAGGCTGGGAAGATAGTCGCTGTCGTGGGTGCAGGCCACGTTTTAGGCATAAAGGAATTGCTGGAATCCAAGAAATTCTCAAAGGACGAGATCGATAAGGAATTGAATGAGCTTGAATCCATCCCCGTGAAGAAGAGCTACAAAAAATACGTCAGCTACGCCCTGCCGTTGTCGATCGTCGCCATCGTGGTTGCAGGCTTCTTCCTGCGGGGCGCGGACTTTGTCCAGGACTCGGTCGTGAAATGGATACTCATCACCGCGACGTGTTCGGCCATCGGCGCGGCTCTCGCATTCGCGCATCCGTTCTCGATCATCACGGCCTTTGTGGTGGCGCCGATCACGACGATCCATCCCCTACTCGCAGCGGGCTGGTTTTCGGGCTACGTCGAAGCCAAAGTCCGGAAACCGAAGGTCAGGGACTTTGAAGGGCTTATGAAGATCAATTCCTTGAAGGATTTCTGGAGGAACGGCGTCACGCGGATACTACTCGTCATAGCGTTAACGAATCTCGGCGCGTCGGCGGGGTCGTTAATCGCCGGGCTCTCTATCTTTGCAGGGATCGTTCCAAAGATATTCTAGTCTTTAGGTTCTATTACAATGGCCGGGAAAAGGAATAAACTGGGGGTTGTGGGTCATCCGATAGGACACTCGATGTCGCCATTGATGCATAACGTGGCCTTCGAAGAACTCGGCCTCGATTATCAGTACTGCCCCTACGACGTTGGAAAAGAAGGCCTCGCGGAATTCATAAACGAATGCCGGAAAGACTTCCTCGGGTTGAATGTCACGATACCTCACAAAATCGGAGTCATACCGTTACTGGACGAGATCAGTCGGGAAGCCGAACTCATAGGCGCGGTGAATACGATAAAGTTCTCGGACGAAAAAGCGGCAGGCTACAATACCGACGGACTGGGATGCATCGCTGCCCTCCGGGAAGCAGGCGTCCCTGTAAAAAATCGACGAGTGCTCGTTCTGGGTGCAGGCGGCGCGGCTCGGGCTATAATATTCCAATTGCTTCTCGAAGGAGCCGATGTCTCGGTCGCCAACAGGACTGGAAGGTCTGCCGATAATCTGAGAAAAGACGCGAGAGAACGCTTGGGAAAGGGCCTCCATGTGGTAGAATTCTCAAACAGCGAGGTAGCGAAAGCGCTCGCGAATTCCGACGTCCTGATAAATGCGACGTCTGCGGGCATGTCTCCAGGAGTCGATGAGACGATAATCCCCGCAGCTATCATCCCCCGGAGCGTCGCGGTCATGGACATAGTCTACAACCCCGTGCAGACGAGGCTATTGCGCGAGGCATGGGTGAAAGGATGCAGGACTGTGAACGGCGTCGGGATGCTCGTCCACCAGGGCGCGGAGTCTTTGAGGATATGGTTGGGCGTGCAGGCGCCGGTGGACGTGATGGAAGAGGCGGTTCTAGACCGGCTGAAGAGGATATGAAAACCATCTGCTGCGTATCGGACTGCCATCTTGGATACATGCACAGGCAGAAGAAGGAAAGGCTTGAAGACTACGAGAAGGCGTTCACAGAGGCGGTGGAAAAAGCCCTAAAATACGAGCCCTGCCTTATCATTTTCGGCGGAGACCTTACAGAGCATACCCGGCCGGACCCGCGCAGCCTAAAGATCCTGATAAAGACTTTAATGAGTGCGGCCGAGAAAGCAAAGGTCGTAGTATGCGTGGGAAACCATGAGATAGAAGGCAACATACGCACAGCGTACACCCCGATGTTCTCGGAACTTCACGGTAACATACACGTCCTCACGGCAGACAATCCTCACGTATACCTCGACGTCGGCGACGTAAAGGTCGGGGTCCACGGCTTCCAGTTCCTGCGCGGAAAAGAGGCTGCCGAAGAAGCCCTAAAGAAAGTTTCGTCAGAAGTCCGGAAGGCTTCATCTGAAAAGGAAAAAAACATCCTGTGCATCCACCAGGCAGTCGAAAAGTACCTCAACCCATTCGAGGTGTCGATCAAAGCCCTGAACGAGGCGAGCGGGAAATACGACCTGATACTCGTCGGCCACGTCCACAAGCACCAGAGGATCGGCGAGATAAGTGTTCCTGCATACTATATCGGGAGCACCGAGCGCGTCAGCTTCAACGAGGCCGAGAACCCGGCCGGCTTCCTGGTTTTCAGAGACGGCGTCTTCGATAAGCCCGAGTACGTTGAAGTAACTTCTTCATCTATGAGACGGATAAGCCGCGACCTCGGCACCAAGACGGCTGATGAGATCAATCAGGAGATAAAAAAGACGATCGAGGAAAACAAGGATGTTAAGTGTCTCCAGATAACAGTCGAAGCCGAGATAGCCGGCGACCAGTTCGAGATAATCCACGACTGGGAGACGCGTTATCCGGGATACAAAGTACTTTCCGTGAACGTGGTCCCGCGAATAAATAACAAGGCGATAAGCATCGAGAAGGCGGAGATCGACGAGCGGCTGTTCGACGAGTACTTCGGGAAAAAGGACCTGGCGGCGAGAAAAGACCTGAAAGACCTGTGTTTGAAGTTCTATGAGCAATACGGCAGGATTAATCCCTGAAAATCCAATACTAATTATAAATAGATGCCAAAATGATTCGTGTCCATAAAGACTTCGACGAGCTGCTTGGAGGATGCCTGCAGCCCCGGTGCATAACCCACATATACGGTTCTCCTGGATCGGGCAAGACGAACATAGCCTTGATGGCGGCCGTCAGCGCGGCGAAGGAAGGCAAGGTCGTGTTCATCGATGCCGAAGGCGGGTTCTCGACCGAGCGGCTGAAGCAGATCGCGGGCGACCAGGTCGACGAAGTCCTTAAGAACATCATCCTGATCGAGCCGACGGAATTCGACGAACAGAAGGTCGCGATAAGCAAGCTCAACGAGATCGTCCCGAATTCTTCCG
>CAIYYO010000033.1 GCA_903930485.1 Methanobacteriota archaeon | reverse complement strand
TGGAATCCGTTGAATCTCGGGGTTTTTTTATCCAATATGAAAAAATATTGGCATCAGCGGATTAAATAATATGAAGAATCAATAGATTACCGTCCCAGTCGCATGAAAATACTGAACAAGGACCTCAAGGCAGGAGTCGTCAAGATCGCGGTAGAGAATTTTGACGACCTATGGTATCTGAGCCACGTCATAGTCCCGGGAGACGTCGTCAAGGCCAAGACCGAGAGGCGCTTGAAGGGAAAAGACGACATGGAGCGGGCCGGGAAAAGCGAGCGCGTGACCGTTACGGTGTCGATCAAGGTAGAAAAGGCCGAGTTCAAGCTCGACAACGACACGTTCCGGATAAGCGGGGTCATAGAGCAGGCTCCAGAAGACGTCGTGTCGATGGGCTCGCACCATACGTTTAACGTGGAAAAAGGCACCATCCTCTCGATAAAAAAAGACCGCTGGAGATCCTTCGACCTTGAAAGGCTCGGCGACGCGGAACGGTCTACGGCGAGGCCCAAGCTCCTCATAGCCGTGATAGACGAGGGAGAGGCATGCATCGGCCTCGTCCGGGAGTCTAAGATAGAGGAATACGACCTGTCGAAGCTGATCGGCGGGAAATACGACACGAAGGGCAGGCAGGAGCGCAAGGAGCAATTCTATCACGAGCTTTCGGATTTCATATCCCAGACGGTCGGCAAGGAGAACGTCTCGGCCATCATCATTGCCGGCGCAGGGTTCGAGAAAGAGAACTTCCACAAATACATCGTGGAGCACGATCAGAAGACTGCAGCCCTGTCGGTCGTGGAGAACATAGGCTCCCACGGGCGATCCGGGATAAGCGAGGTGATGAAACGGTCCAAGGCCAGGAACATAGGCGAGGAAGTGAACGCTGCCAGGGACATAAAGTTCGTCGCAAGGCTTCTGGAAGAGATCGGAAAGGATTCCGGCCTGGCGGTTTACGGGATGACGGACGTAGGAAATGCGGCGTCAGCCGGTGCCGTGGAATTCCTGCTGGTATGCGACGACTACTTCATCAAGGAGAGGGATATTATCGAGCCAGTGATGCAGTCGGTGAAATCGTCCAAGGGCGTCGTGCACCTAGTCAACAGCGCAGGCGATGCCGGAAAGCAATTGACGGGCCTGGGATGCATGGCCGCGGTCCTGCGGTACAAGACTAAATAAGACAGGGAACGGTTCACTCAAGTATCGAGTGCCGCCTCTTCAGATCCTCTTCCTCGGCGTGCATCTTCACCATGAGCTTGGCGATCATCCCGTCGAAGAATATCAGGACAGTGTCCTCGAAGAGAGTGCCAAGGGGCGTAAGCGAGGAATGCGTTCCCTCTATCTGGCTTTTTATCGGGTCCTTTTCGTAGTCTATCTTAGTCCTGCCCCTTACGTGTACTGTGTGGTCCGATATCCTTCCGAGCGAAGACTTGGGGTATGATGTGACCGTCAGGACCTTAGAGCCTACGCCTTTGGCTATTTCCGCGGCCCTTACGATCGAATTAGTCTCGCCGGAACCAGAAACCGCTATGAGGAGGTCTTTTGAAGTGATGGCAGGTGTCACGCTTTCGCCTACGACGTATGCGGTCAGGCCGAGCTGCACAAGGCGCATGGCGAATGCGGTAGCGACGAGGCCGGACCTGCCGGCCCCGAGGAGGAACACCCGGTCGGCTTCAAGGATGGAATTTACCATGTTCTCTATCTCTGTTTCGTCAAGGCCTTCGACTATGCTTGAGACGTGCTTCACGATCGTGAGCATGGTGTTCTTCACGGGCATGTTTAATTATTGCATCTCCTTAAGAAAAATAAAAAAAAATCATTAAATATTTTTATCGCCGTAATCGAATGTCCTATGGAGATGGAGACTTCCGACATACTTCTAAGGTTCGCGGTAACGTTCGTCCTATCGCTGCTTTTCGGGATAGAGCGGCAGAAGGCGCACAAGCCCATAAGCTTCGGGACGTTCACCTTCGTAGCGATAGGTTCCTGCGGCCTGGCCATAACTGCGCTCTCGCTCAGCCAGGATAACCCGGCGGAAAACCCGGTGCCGCTGCTTTCGGCCATTGTGACCGGCATCGGCTTCCTCGGGGCAGGTGCCCTGATAAAGACGACGGACAAGATATTCGGCTTCACGACGGCGGCCAGCATATGGCTCTTCGCGATATTCGGTCTCGTGATCGGCGTCGGTCAATACCTGATAGGGTTCTCCATGTACCTCCTGGCCTGGATGGTGGTCCTGTACGACAAATTCCTTGAGAAAAGGGGAGCCGGCACGCATCAACGGAAGATAACCGTCTGCGCCAACAGGATAATGGACGAAAAAACGATACGCGACCTCATAGCGACGAGAAAATGCAAGCCGCTCCACGCCCATTTAGACAAGGAAAAAGGCAGGATGTGTATGACATACCTTATAGAAGGCGCAAGGGGGGAGATAGAGATGATCCCCAAGAGGCTTGTTGAACAAGAATGGTTCGCAGAATGCCGGATAGAATAGGCTAGATCTTCCTCCTGAATCTCGGGGTCTTGGGTTCCACGTGCACCGTGACTTCCTTGACGTCCGGCAAGTCCTTTATCACGCGTTCGTTGACCTCGTGCCCTATGTAATGTCCTTCCTCGACCGACTTTTTCGGCGACACCTGTATGTGCACTTCAACGAGGTACTTGCTCCCTGCCTGCCTTACCCGTAGCTTATGGAAGGATTCGACACCGTTCGTCGAGGAAACGCTCTCGGAGATCCGGTCTATCACTTTCTTGGGCGGGCTCATGTCAGTCAGGGCATGGATGGCCTTGATGCCGAGGTGATAGGATATCCAGAGCATCAATATGGCGACCGCTATCGCCGCTATGGAGTCGAATACCGGGAAGCCCAGTGCCACGAACACGAGTCCGACTATCACCGATACCGCCCCCCACAAGTCTGTCGAGAAATGATATGCATCGGCTTCCAGGGCGACGCTCCCATAGTCCTTACTCGTCTTGTGGAGATATTTTGCAAGGGAGTAGTCGATTATTATCGTCAAGACCATGACTGCGAGGCCGAGCTCGGAGGATTCGACCTTTACGGGTTTAAGTATCCGGCCATACGCTTCATAGATGATCACAAAGCTGGTTATCACTATTAGGACGGTCTGGGCAAGCGATGACAGGTTCTCGAATTTTTCATGGCCGAATAAATGCGAATCGTCGGCCGGCTCCTGCGCCTTCCTGATGCCGGCGTAGGCGAAAATGCTCGCGAGCATGTCGAAGAATGAATGCAAAAGTTCCGCCAGGATCGCAAGGCTTCCGGTAACGTAAACGACTGAAAGCTTAAGCAGGATAAGCAGAACGTTGACGGCAAGGGAAAAGGACGCTGCCTGCAGCTTCTTTTTTGCGCCAAGAGCTGTTTGATAATCATCCATGATGGCTGGTTTGTACAAATATAATACACCGAAAGCTTAAATCACGCCCTTACCCGATTATAGCTGGCAGTCGAGGGTGCAGGACCTGTAATCAGAAAAACAGCGGCTCGTGCAATCGTCTTTCTCGCTCGGGAGCCACTTACCCCTGCAGATCTCCCTGCACCCTAGAGATATGCTGTCGCACCTGTCGAGGCATTTCTGGAGAAAGCCCTGCCTGGAGCGTTCCTCAAGGCATTTGTCTCTTTCCGAGCCCGTCAACGCCGAGCAAACGTCGACGGTGGTCGTGGTCATCGCAGCAGTCGAAGAGATGTATTCGTCGCGGTCGCAGATGCTGTTGTTGTTCTGGTCCAGGCAGCAGTCTGTGCCTATGAAGATATAAGGCGGATTACATACGACCTGCCTGCTCGAGAGTGCAAGGAACAAAACCATCCCGAGCAGCACGAATATAAGCAAAAACTTCGCGCTCATGATAAGGTCATAAGACGCATCCCAAGAATAAATATCGTCTCCTGGAGAAAATTTTTTAATCTGATTTATTAACCGGATTCCTATATAATCTCTGGTGGAAGAAAAAAATGCTGGCTGAAGCGGACAAAAAGATCAGGCGCTTAAAAGACATATGCGCCGGGCACGCGGATGAGACCATGCTGACGCCTCTGGAACAGCTCGTACTATTCGGGGAAGTCAGCGGGGAGATAGTGGACATGAAAGAACCCAAGCCTGAAAGGAGCATCTCCACGAAATAAAATCAAAAAGTTTTATTCCCGCACTTAGAGAAATGTTCTCCTTCTGACCTTTTTTTATTCAAAATCAATGATAACCCTACGGAAGAAATGGAATACGAAAAAAAGGTCCTGATAATCGGCTACGGCGCAGTGGCGAAGTGCACGTTGCCGATACTTCTCAAGCACGTGAAGACACCTCTTGAAAATATAACTATCATAGACTTCGAAGACAAATCCAAGGAGCTTGCGCCATGGACAGTCAAAGGATTGCGGTTCTTCCAGCGGAAAGTGACTCCCGAAGAGCTTGACCACATACTCTCGGACTACCTTGCGCCGGGCGGGCTGCTGATCGACCTCGCCTGGAACATAGACTGCTGCGAGATAGTCAAATGGTGCCACGAGCACGATGTCTTGTACGTGAACACCTCCGTCGAGGTATGGGATTCTTACAAAGAAAGGTTCACCGCCGATCCCGTGGAAAAGTCTTTATACAGCCGGCAGATGAAGCTCCGCGAACTAACCAAAGACTGGAAGAATGCGGCCACGTTCGTTGTAGACCACGGCGCGAACCCAGGGCTGATTTCGCATTTCGCAAAACAAGGGCTCGTCGACATCGCGAACAGGATGGTCAAGGACCGGAAGGCCAAGAATCCCGACAGGATAAAAAAACTCCTTGCCGAGAAGAAGTATAACGAGCTCGCGATGGAAGTCGGAATAAAGGTCATACACTGCTCGGAGCGAGACACCCAAATATCGGACAAGCCGAAAGAAGTCGACGAATTCGTGGGCACCTGGAGCATAGAAGGCCTGCGCGAGGAAGGCACCGCTCCTGCGGAAATGGGATGGGGCACTCACGAGAAAACGGTTCCGAAACTGGCTCACAAGCCCAGGACCGGTCCCAAGAACCAGATCATGCTCGCCCAGATGGGAATGAACACCTGGGTACGGTCATGGATACCGTTCCATGAGATAGTCGGCATGGTGATCCGCCACGGCGAAGCCTTCGGGCTCTCGGACAGATGGACCGTATGGAAGGACGGGAAGGCTGTATACAGGCCGACGGTCCACTACGCGTATATGCCGTGCGACGCGACGATAGTTTCGCTTCACGAACTAAGGTGCAGGAACTACGAGATGCAGTCGCGCCTGCGGATAATGGACGACAAGGAGATCACATCCGGGGCAGACATACTTGGCGCGCTGCTCATGGGCCATCCCTATAATTCATGGTGGTGCGGCAGTATCCTGTCGATTGAGGGGGCAAGGAAGCTCGCCCCAGGACAGAACGCGACTACGATACAGGTAGCCCTCGGCGTCGTGACAGCTGTCATGTGGATGATAGAGAACCCCAAGAAGGGATTCTGCCTGCCTGACGACATCCCGCACGACTATGTGCTCAAGATAGCTAAGCCCTACCTGGGCGAATTCTATTCCGGGCCCTCTGACTGGACGCCGCTCAAGAACCGGGCGGTCTATTTCAGGGAGAATCCCGAGAACGACTACGACAAGGAAGACGTCTGGCAGTTCAAGAACTTCCTTTTTGTCCGCTGAATTCTAAATCATATCGGTGGTAAAAAATGGCAAAACTTAAAGGGAGTTTGACTGAGAAAAATCTTCTCAAAGCGTTTGCAGGCGAAAGCCAGGCAAGGAACAGGTACACTTTTTTTGCGTCGGCAGCCAAGAAAGAAGGCTTTGAGCAGATCAGCGGCATATTCCTCGAGACTGCGGAGAACGAAAAAGAGCACGCGAAGATCTTTTTCAAGTTCCTGGAGGGAGGGGACGTTGAGATAACTGCGGCATATCCGGCGGGAAGGATTGGTACGACCGCGGAAAACCTGCTTGCCGCAGCGGACGGGGAGAGGATGGAGTATTCGAAGCTGTACCCTGAATTCGAAAATACTGCGAGAAAAGAAGGATTCCCGGAGGTCGCAACAGCCTTCAAAGAGATAGGGGACGTGGAAGAGAACCACGAAAAGAGGTACAGGAAGCTCCTGGAGAACGTAAAGAAGGGCTCTGTCTACAAGAAGGACGAATCGACCAAGTGGAAATGCAGGAACTGCGGCTACGTGCACGAAGGAAAGGAAGCTCCGAAGACTTGTCCGGCATGCAAGCATCCGCAGGCGTACTACGAGCTACAGGCCGAAAACTACTGATTTCATCCATTTTTTTATTTTTTTCCTTAACTGCGCAGCATAACGTTTTCCTAATTCCTCGAAGCCGTTAATAAGTGCGTTTTTCCTAGTCATTCATACAACAATGGACGAAGCAAAAAAGGAGACAAAAAAGCCCGACAACGGAGTGCCCCACATAGACCCCGTCCAAAAACAACTGCTGCAGGATCTAACAAAAGAGCACGGCACGCCCATCTTCGTCATCGATCACGAGAAAATCAGGCAGAACTACAAAGAATTCAAGGAGAATCTTCCCAGCGTCCAGATATACTACGCGGTAAAGGCTAACACGAATCCGGAGATCGTAAAGACCCTCTACGACATGGGTGCGAGCTTCGACGTTGCCTCCATGCCGGAGTACATGATAGTATACGACCACATCAAGGACATGCCCGACAAGGAAAGGCAGGATTGGATATGGGACAAGATAATATACGCGAACACCATAAAGCCGATCGAAACC
>CAIYYO010000032.1 GCA_903930485.1 Methanobacteriota archaeon | reverse complement strand
TTGCCTGTTATGTCCACTATCTGTTTGGCTACGTTCTCGAGTTCTTTGACGTCTTTTCCTATCAGTATGATCCTTGCTTTTTCCATCCTGTGTTGCTCCTGTTGGATTAATCCTGTTGGATTAATAAAAATAAATATAGAAGTAGGTATGACTTTATGTTATCATACTTTCTTCGGCGTCACGCTTATGACCATCCCTGCCGCGATGGTGCTTCCCATGTCTCTTATGGCGAATCTGCCCAGGGGCGGGAAGTCTTTCGCGGTTTCGACGCATAATAGTTTTGTCGGCTTCACTTTTATGACCGCCACGTCTCCTGTTTTCAGGAATTGAGGGTGTTCTTCCGAAGTCTGTCCCGTCTTGGGGTCTATCTTCTTCAGCAGCTCTATGAAGGTGCATGCTACTTGCGCGGTGTGTATGTGGAAGACAGGCGTGTATCCGACTGTTATCGCCGAAGGGTGTCCGAGCACTACTATCTGCGCCGTAAAGTCTTCCGCGACCGTTGGCGGACTGTCTACGGGTCCAGCTACGTCTCCTCTCTTCACGTCATTTTTGCCTATTCCCCTGACGTTGAATCCTATGTTGTCTCCCGGGACTGCCTGTGCGAGTACCTCGTGGTGCATCTCTATCGTCTTGATCTCTCCAGTCACATTGGCGGGCATGAAAATCACTTTCTGGCCTGGCTTCATGATCCCTGTCTCGACCCTTCCGACCGGCACTGTTCCTACGCCCGTAATGGTGTATGCGTCTTGTACGGGTACTCTTAAGGGCTTGTCTGTGGGCTTCTCTGGGATCTTCAGGTCGTCGAATGCCGCAAGCAGCGTCTTTCCTTTGTACCAGGGCGTCTTGTCGCTCTTTGTTTTTATGTTGTCTCCCAGGTATGCTGAAACGGGTATGAAGTCTATCTCGTCTACCTTGTATCCGATGCCTGACAGGAGCTTGGATACTTCGTCTTTTACTTTTTTGTAGGCGGCTTCTTCATAGTTCACCGCGTCCATCTTGTTGAGGGCGACTATTATCTGCTTTACGCCGAGGGTTCTCGAGAGGAACGCATGCTCTTTCGTCTGCGGCTGTACTCCGTCTTTTGTGGAAACCACGAGTATCGCGGCATCGGCCTGCGAGGCCCCAGTGATCATGTTCTTTACGAAGTCCCTGTGCCCGGGCGCATCGATGATCGTGAAGTAGTTCTTCTGGGACTGGAATTTCTTGTGCGCGATGTCTATCGTGACCCCTCTTTCCCTTTCTTCTTTTAGGGAGTCCATGACCCATGCGAACTCAAAGGTTCCCTTGCCCATCTTCTCTGCTTCGTCTTTATACTTCTTCATGGTCTGCTCTGATACTTCTCCGACTTCGTAGAGCAAACGACCTACCAGAGTGGATTTTCCGTGGTCTACGTGTCCTATAAACACAAGGTTTATGTGGGGTTTTTCTGCCATTTTTTGTTTTCTCCTGCTTTATCGTTAAACGCTTTTCCGTTATTATTTACTTTTAAGGTATTTACCTAGGTTAAAAATGTAATTATAAATTTAAATATCAAGCCTTCGGCCTAATCCATGTAGTCCCCAGCCTTGGGGACTTCCTTGGTCAAACCCTTCCTTTCTCGTATCTGTCCGATTATCTTGTACTGCATCTCGGTCGGGAGCCTGTCGAATCCAGCATTCTCGGTCGACCAGAGGGCGTGTCCTTCGCTTGCGCCCCTTATGTCTCCGGAGAATCCGAACGATTCGCCTATCGGAACTATCGCCGAAACGGTCATGAGCTCGTCCTTCTGCTCCATCTCGCCTATGATTCCCCGTCGTTTCTGCAATTCTCTTGTGATCGAGCCCATGTAGTCCTGCGGCACGTCGATGAATACCTTCTGCATGGGTTCCAATAAAAGAGGCTTAGCGCTGAGTATGTTGGCGTAGATCGGCCTCCTGACCGCAGGGTATATCTGTGCCGGCCCCCTGTGTATCGCGTCTTCGTGCAGGGATGCGTCATGTAGCTTGATCTTTATCCCCGTGACCGGCTCTTTTGCGAGGGGTCCTCCGTTCATGACTTCTTCGAATGCGTCGAATATGAGCTCCAGGACTTCGTCGAGGTGCTGTATACCTTTCGTCAGGTCTACCATCATGTTCCCGTGGTATATGTCGATGACCCTTTTTGCTTCCTCGTTCTCCATCCCGAGTTCGACGAGTTGCGCCCTGAGGTCCTTGCTCCTGTCCTTCCTTCGGCCCTCGCCCAGGTCTCCGGACCGGATGGCGTCGAATATCGGCTTATCGAGGGGCTCTATCGAGAATTCGAATTTGTTGTGCTTGTTCGGCGACTTGCCCTCTATCGGCCCGGCGGTCGTTGTGATCGATTCCCGGTATACGACTATCGGGGGCGTGGTCTTTATCTGCAGCCCGTCCGCTTTTATCCTGTTGGTTATGACCTCGAGGTGCAGTTCCCCCATGCCTGATAATAGGTATTCTCCTGTCTCTTCGTCTATCTTGACACGCAGGGTCGGGTCTACTTTCGCGACCTGTCTAAGAACGTCGACGACCCTTGTAATGTCTTTCATGTTGACGGGTTCGACCGCCACGGTCATTACGGGCTCCGAGGAATATGCCAGACCTTCGAAGGCATGCATGTCGGCAATGGATACGGTCTCTCCTGCGAAAGCATGGCGTAGGCCCGTCACTCCGACGATGTTTCCTGCCAGAACGTAGTCGGTATTCTCTCTCGTAGCTCCCATGTATACGCTGACCTGCTGAACCCTTTCCGTGACCTTGGAGCTTATCAGGTAAACATCCTGACCGCTTGTGACCTTGCCGGAGAATATCCTGCAAGTGGCGACCTCGCCCTCTCTTTTGTCGAATATCTGGATGTTTGTGACCATCATGACTAGCGGCCCGTTGGCGTCGCACGCCATCATGGATTTCGCGATGTCGCTTTCCAGGTCGCCCTTCCATATCTGCGGGATCCTGAATTTCTGCGCCTCGACCGGGTTAGGCAGGTGCTTTACCGCCATGTTTAGAATGATCGCGTAAGCGGGCGCCTTCTTTGCAAGCTCTTTCTGGTTTCCGGTCATGCAATAATCTATGATGTCTTTGAAGGTTATCCCGGATTTCTTCATGTACGGAACGTTGATGGCCCAGTTGTGGAATCCGCTTCCGAAGGCGACGCTTCCCTTTTCCACTGAAACGGTCCAGTCCACTCCCTCGGGCTGCCTCTGCTTTATGATCTTGTTCACGCCGGCTATGATCTTGAGGAACCTGTCCTGGAGTTCTTCAGGGGAAAGCTTTAATTCATTTATGAGCCTGTCGACCTTGTTTATGAAAAGCGTCGGCTTGACTCTTTCCCTAAGGGCCTGGGCGAGCACGGTCTTCGTCTGCGGCATTACGCCTTCGACAGCGCATGCGAGTATGATGACTCCGTCGACGGTCCTCATCGCCCTTGTAACGTCTCCTCCGAAGTCCACGTGGCCGGGTGTGTCGATCAAGTTGATAAGGTATTCTTCGCCTTCGTACTCGTGAACCATCGAGACGTTGGAGGCGTTGATGGTAATACCTCTGGCCTGCTCGTCTTCCCTGAAGTCCAAGGCGCACTGCTTTCCTGCGGTCTCCTCGGATATAAGCCCGGCGTGGGACAACAGGTTGTCCGAAAGCGTCGTCTTCCCGTGGTCTATGTGCGCAACGATCCCCATATTCCTGATCTTGTCCCTCTTGTCAATCAAAGTCTTGACTTTTATAAGCATCTGCTCTTCTCGGCCCATTTTGATTCTTTAGATAGTAATAAGAAACATTATATAGTCTTAGACGTATAAATATGAAGGCCCCCATCCAAGAGGCCGCAGCATACCGGAAAAAGAAAAAAAATATCAGGGATTGGTCTAGCGGTAGACTATTTCCAGATACGGCCCGTCCCTCCCACCTGCATCGAAAGAGATATCTCGCTTATCCCAGTCGTTTTCTATCGAGCACGAACTCTGGCCCTGGCTCTCCCATAGGCCTTCAGCGCCGCGGATCTGCAGTGACACGATGCCTCCTCCTAATCTATCTTTTACCGAGTTTGTAACATCGAACGAATACTGCCCGGCCGAAGAAATCTCTCCCGAGGAGGTAATTGTGCCGTCGATGTCATATAGTGGCTTGCATTCCCCGCAATAGGGTTTCGTGCATATGTCTCCGCCGGGCAGGCATTTCACGACTTCTGGGATTTTGTCGACTGAATAGACGTTGACGGTTTGTTTTCCGCCGACCTCGGAAGCCTTGAGATATAATTTTGCGCCAAGTATTTCCGCACTTTTCGGGACCTCTGACACATCGAACCGCAAATTGAATCTTTCGGTCGCCGGAGCAAAGAATCCGTTCGAGGTCTTGTAGCACTTGTATCCTGCGATCAGGCTTCCCTCGCTCGCGGAATGGCAGCTATAGTAGCTGTTGTCGCACGCCCCGTGCACGCCCATCAGATAAGCCTGTTCCTTCAAGATGGGACGGACGGTTTTGGAATCCATCAACGTCTTCGTGACGAGGCCGACCTGGCTTCTGCCGCAGGACTTGTAATCGTACGAGACCTCGACCGATAGGCCCTCACCATGGACTGGTGTAACGGAAAGCAAACACTCGGCCTGCTGGCCCGGCGAGATAACGTCTGAGTCGCAGGAGATCAGTTTGCTTGATGGATCGGAATAGACGCCTTTGATTGAAACGTTAACGTCGCCTGTGTTTTTGACGAGGACGCGTAAAGCATTCGACTCGCCGAACTTGATGGCATCGCCGCTGGCGACTATGGCCTCGACTTTGGCATTTGCCAGTTCGACGACGTTGACCGACTTGTCTATTCCAATACTTCCCACCGTGAAAAGCTGCCCAATTTCAGAAATCTGTCCGTCTAAGAATGTATGAATATCGTTTATCGAAGGCATCTGGATGGATATGTAGCATGGAGTAAATACATTCCCTGAAGAGTAATTAATGCAGCCCATTAAGGCCGCGCCGTAAAAATAGTAGGTGCATTCTACGTCATAGGACGCATTAAAACTGATCTTCCCTTTTTCTTTAAATACGTACTGCCCTCCTCCACTCATGCCCGACTTTGAAAGATTCCCATCTCTTAGGCTGCAAGCGACGCCAACGTCAACATAATATGCTTCTGGCCAGTTATAATATCTAAAGGTAGGTATTCCGCTGAGGGGATCAATGTCTCCGTCCTTGTGTGTGGGGATGTCGATATAAGCTCCTTCACCTTCTGGAGCATCGGTTGTGAATAAGTACGGCCAGGTGCCTACCTCGGTCCCGTCTACATCAGCTACGGCTCGGATCGAAGAATTTCCACTAATAAGAACAGAGTATAAATCAGCCGGAGAATTATTTTCCCAATCGGTGTCCGAAGGTACATATATCACTATAGACCCTATCTCTTGATTGGCTTTTTGTATGACTATCTTGTTAAAGGTCACTCCATACGAGTCTATGTACCGGTCTTCTTGAGTCGTATACTGAGCGCCTATTAAATCTTCAGAAATCTTTGTATAGCCCATTTGCTTGAGGTACTGCCTGAAAGCCTCCTGTTGCTCGCCACTTGTTTCTATTGTCTGGGTATCGGGTGGCAGCAAAAGAAAGTCTTTGAAAGCCTGCATAGTGAAAAGCTTTTTTAGAGGCGCTTGAGGGTACATACGGTTATAATTTTCGGCGCTGTTTGGGTCATAGAAATCGGATTTGTATTTGACAAGATTGTACGTAAGTTCCC
>CAIYYO010000031.1 GCA_903930485.1 Methanobacteriota archaeon | reverse complement strand
GCAAAGACTATTTCACAGGAAACGGAACGTCTCACCAGCTGCACGCCCTGATACAGGACACGAGAAAGATATTCTTCAGCCTGGGCTTCGACGAGACAGAGAACAGCGTCTTCATCCCCGAAGAAGAGGTGTACTACCAGTACGGCCCGGAGGCGCCCGTCATACTCGACAGATGCTACTATCTTGCGGGCCTGCCGAGGCCTGACATCGGCCTGAGTAATGAAAAGATAGACAAAGTCCTCGCGATCAACCCATCCATAAAACCCGAGAAGCTGAAGGAATTATTCAGGTCATACCGCGAAGGCGGGATCGAGGGAGACAACCTGTTCGAGGAGATGGTGAAGGCCCTTTCGGTAACCACCGATGAAGCCGCAAGGATCATTGACATCTTCCCGGAGTTCAGGAGCCTTACGCCTGTTGCTGAGAAAATGACCCTGCGCTCTCACATGACCGCGGCCTGGTTCCCGACCCTTAAAGCGCTGCAGGGCAAACAGGAGATGCCTATCAAATTGTTCTCCATCGGCCTCCGCTTCAGGAGAGAACAAAAACTGGACGCAACGCATCTGCGTGCCCACTATGGGGCGTCCTGCGTCATAATGGATCCAGAGGTAAGCCTCGAAGCCGGCAACAAGGTGGCCGGGAAGATTCTCGAAAGAATGAATTTCAGAGACATGTCATTTGAGACAAAGAAGGCTACGTCCAACTATTATGCCCCGAAGACCGAGCTAGAGATATTCTCCCAAGGCATAGAGGTCGGGGACTGCGGGATGTATTCCCCGGTCGCGCTTGCGAACTACGGCATAGAATACCCCGTCTATAACATCGGCTTCGGACTGGAAAGGATACTCATGATAAGGAAGAAGCAGACCGACGTAAGGGAAGTCTTGTATCCCCAGTTTTATAAACCCGTCGAGCTCTCGGACAAGGAACTCTCGGAGCAAATTCGAATAGACAAGGCCCCGAAAACAGAAGAGGGAAAGTCATTGAGAGAACATATCCTGAAGGCCTTCAAAGAGCACGGGAGCACACCGTCCCCGTGCAAATTCCCGGCATTCAAGGGAAAATTCCTCGGCAAAGATATTACGGTCGAGGTCCTCGAAAAGGAGGAAGGCACGACGCTTCTAGGCCCGGCGGCATCCAACGGCATATACGTCTATTCCGGAGGGATCTACGGCATACCCCTGGAGGATAAGGGGGAACTCAAGAAAGACCTGTCAGACGTCCGGGAGAAGGGCATCCGCCTAGGTTTCGATTACCTTGATTCCGTTTCCAGCCTCTTCGCTTCAATGATCGAGGAGGCGGTGGAAAAAGGCGAACATGCGGGTTTCTTCCAGGTCAAGATGGCCAAGAGCCCGTCGGATATAAACGTTGCGGTTTCGGAAACCGCACGCAGGTTCGTTTCTTCGCGCAACAAGCCCATTTCCCTGAAGGGTCCGGTCTTCACTTCTGTAGAATTCCAGTAAAGATGAACAATATTTAATATTTAAGCTTGTTTATCTATATTATACTATAATTGTACAATATTCCGATAAAAATGGAGACTATCCTTGTAATTTCCATAAACTCACTGGACAAAAACGAAGCCCTCGGTTCGGCGGAAAAAGCCGTAAGCGAAGGCATCACCTGGCTTGAGATCGGGCACGGATTCATCAAAACCAACGGCCTGCCCGCGATAAAAGAGATAAAAGAAAGATTCCCTGATTCTAAGATAACCGCCGACCTGAAGATAGTCCATTCTCCTGAAGAAATCGAGGCCGCAGCCTCGTCCGGAGCCGACGTCGTCATGATCCAGGGCACCACCAAGGACGGCATCATCAGGGAATCGATAAAAAAAGCAAGGGAGCAGGACGTCGAAGTGATGATCGACGTATCCGAGAACCTG
>CAIYYO010000030.1 GCA_903930485.1 Methanobacteriota archaeon | reverse complement strand
TTTAGCGGCATCCCGGGAAACTTCTTCGCCGGACATGGCGCATATATAAGGAGAATTGATATCAACTAGCCATTTCCCACTCAGAACGTCCGCTATCACGCCTATGACAACGTCCTCTCTTTTGGGTATGTATCCGCCTGATGATGGTACGACCTTAATCTTCCGGCCGTCTACGCGAACAAGACCCTCTACCGCAGAATAAACATTCCCTCCTTCCATGTAACAGTTCATGTCTGGGACTATCTCATTTCCTATCAGATCTCCTGGAACCACTAGGTCCCTGTCTTTGATATTCAACATAAAAACGCCTCTACTATTTCTCCATTAGCTTGATCTTGACTTCGCCGTGCGTCAGGGAATTAAGTTTCGAATAAAACTCATCCTGCACGCCTGCCGGAATCTCAATAAGGGACATAAGGTCTCCCCTGTCCCATTCCTCCTTTTTTATATCCCCGTATTCGCGCAGGACCCGATAAGTGTTTCCCGCATATGTTGCAGGTATCTTCACGGCCATCGCGACGGTGTCGAACTTAATTGGAAGGATCGGCCGAATCTCTTTTACAACGGCGTCGACCTGCTCTTTTGCGCTCTTGAACGGATCGATTACTACCCTGGCTTCCTCCATCGCCGCATCGACTCTCGAAGGGGGATTGGGCGCCTTGGTCTGGGGATTTATCGAGTTGCGCGAGATATAGGAGATTATCTGCTTGCGCTTATCATCTATCATCTTCTTGCGCTGCTCCGCGGTAAGATGTATCTCTCCTCTGTGTATTATCTTGTCTACGACTGCTGCCAAGTCAGATGAGCCGAAGACTTTCAGCAGGTTCTCATCCGCCGCTTTTTTACTTGCGGAAGCGTCCTTGAATACTTCCTGGACCGCTAGGAGGTCGCCTAATGGAACGGCTGTCCCTTTCTTGTATTCCATGGCAAGATCGGGGTCCACGTAGAGTTCAAAGGTCTCTCCTCCCGTTTTCAGGCGGGCGATAATCGCTTTGTCTATGCTTACCATTTTTCCTCGGGACTTTTTTCCGAAAGAAACACTGCATCGGACGAAAAAAACCTCACCGGAAATCCACAAGCACAAAGCCCTACTCGGCCTTGGCTTTCTTATCGGTTTCCAGATCCTTATCCAGCTTCGCGAGGGATTTGCCTAGCTCTTCTTTGTCTACTCTCTGATATTTGCTTCCAACTTCGACAGTGATCATCTCAACGTTCTCTTTTTTGATCTTCTCTTCTGATATTACGTTGAGCCCTCGTAAAGCCAAATCAATGGCATCGGTCCTCGTCATCCCTTCCTTGTAGTATTTCTCGAATATTTTTTCAACATCCGCCTTGCCTGTCCCTATGGAGGTGGCGGTGTATTCCGTGAATGCTCCGCTGGGGTCGGTCTCGAATAAGTAGGCACTCTCATTTACCCCCGCAATAAGTAGAGCGGTACCAAAAGGCCTTGCTCCGCCGTATTGAGTATAATACTGCTTGATGTCGCATATGTCCCTTGTAAGACCGGAAACTAATATGGGCTCGGAGTATGCCAGACGGTTCCTCTGGGCTTTCGTCCTCGCTTCTTCTATAAGCCTTCTTGCGTCGGCCACAAGACCTGATGCGGCGATCCCTATGTGCTCGTCTATTTGAAAGATCTTTTCAATAGAAGACGGAACAATAAGCTTCGACGCTATGTTCTTGTCTACCGCAAGCAGCACGCCACCTTTGTAGGTTATGCCGCAGGCAGTAGTTCCTCTCTTTACAGCTTCACGCGCGTATTCAACTTGAAACAGCCGCCCATCGGGGCTGAAAACCGTTATGGCTCTATCATAAGCCGCCG
>CAIYYO010000029.1 GCA_903930485.1 Methanobacteriota archaeon | reverse complement strand
GCTTGAAGCGATCGCCTACATCGCAGAAGGCGACATCAGGCATGCCGTCAATATCCTCCAGTCTGCGGCGACTCTCGGCAAGGTCGACGAGAAGAACGTTTATTCGACCTCGTCCAGTGCGAGGCCCGAGGACATCCGGAATGTGATATGCCTTTCCTACGGCGGCAAATTCCTTGACGCCAGGAACCTTATCGACCGTCTTATGACCTCTTACGGCATGTCCGGCGAAGACATCCTTCTGCAGGTGAACCGCGAGGTAATGAACGTCGAGCTCCCGGACGAGGTGAAGGTCAAAGTGATCGACCTTGTGGGCGAGGCTAATTTCACCCTGGTCGAGGGCGCGAACGAGAGGATACAGCTTGAGGCTTTGCTTGCGAGGATAATGCTTTTAAAGCACGGCGCCAAATAAGATATTATGTCTCACCTGGCGGCGGTCCATAAAAAGATCGCTTCTACGCACGGCCTGCACCATGCCGGCCGAAAGCACAGGAAGAAAGTCACGCTGGATACCGTTCTCTCAAAGGATGAGAAGGAAATGGCCCGTGACATCCTTCATAAAGAAGGCCGGCTTAATGCCTGCCCAAGCTGCGGCGGTATAGACCTTTCCATTCCCCCTACCGAGGTAGACGTCTTGGGCGGCCTGCTAGACAGCGGGAAATACTACTGCATAGACTGCGGCTACGAAGGAAAGCCGATAGGGTTCAAGAGCGAGCACATATACGAGAAATTCTTTCATGCGCGCCGCCTCAAATACAACCAGGGAAACCGGATCGAGCCGAGCTACCTTATAGTTTATCCGACTACAACCAGCAGCCACTCCGCACCCTACATATCCGCATTATTTAGTTTCGTCCTCCCGGGACTGGGGCAGGCCTACAACGGCGAGAAGTTCAAAGGCGCATGCCTCGCCATAACGTTCCTTTTGCTGGAATACACTATATTCGCCGTCGTCAACAACCCCTCTGGCAGGCTACTCGACATGTTCTCGCTGATAGCGATCTGCTTCCTGATATACGTCTACGGCCTTTTCGACGCCTACTTCATAGCCTCAAAGAAGGTCGGGAAATACCGTGCGCACTGATCGAATGGAACGCCGTACCCTGCCCGCTGTTTTGTCCGAGGCCGACAAGGCTCTGGTTTCCGCCCTGCTGAAAAAAATGCACGAGGTAAAGGCATGCTCTAATTGCGGCGGCCTGGACCTGACGATCCCGCCCATGAACGTCGACGCGTCGGTAGGCCTGCAATCCCTCACCGCAGGCAGCTATTACTGTAGGGACTGCGGCTTCGAGGGCATACCGACGGTCTTTGACGACCTGCAGGCGTATGCACGATTTTTCTTATACCTGAGGGAGAAATACGGCAAAGGAGTAGATCTTCTGTCAAAGGATAGGTAACTCGGTTAAGCCAATTATCATTCTTTTATACTCTCATTTACATAGTTTAATGTTTGCAAAATGGGACACTCTTCGCATCGGCCCTGGTTTTTAGTCATTGTGTTATTCCTTCTGTATTCGGTTTGTTTGGTCGGGGCTGTGAATCCGGATCACCTTTCCGAGGATCGGTTTGTTCAGGCGTATTTCAATATGTATGGTGATTATTTGTCGGGGACGAAGAATGTCTCGAAGGCGGAGTTGTCCGACGTCATTGGCTATTATATGGCGTCTGGTGATATTGCGAGGAATCTTCATTATGTTGGTCCTAATTCGGGCGAGATGATCGGTAGTATCTTGGCGAATTCCGGGGTGGACTTTGATTGCGGGGCGTGCGATGCGTCGGTCTTGAATCAGAGGTGTTGTGTTTATCGGGCGGGGGAGAAGCCTATGATGTATGAATGTGTGGGCTCTGAGGTTAAGACTGTGTCGGGTTATGGGTGGAAGAATATCTATGAGTGTTCGTTCGGCTGCTGTAATAACAAGTGTTGCAGGGACTCTAATCCTACGACGACAGTCGAGCCTACTACTAGCACGGTTCGGTCTACTACTACGACTTCTTCAGGGTCTACGACGACTACTGGTCAGGATAATTGTCAAAGCAACGCGGACTGCGTCAAAAAATACGGGGGATGTTATGAGTGTCCGGCGCCGAATGGAACTTGCGTGAAGGGTTCGTCCAATTGTGAATCAAGCGACGACTGCTACGTTTCGGGTTGGAAGTGCGTGAGCGGGTGCTGCGTGCCTGCCGGTTCGACGACTACAGCCCCCACCACTACGACTGCTGCTACTACGACTACGGGCCAGGCCACGACAACTACCCGGTCTACGACTTCGACGACGGCGTCTTCCGGCACTACTTCGACGACTACGTCAGGCGCCACAACGACAACCGTTCCCGCAGGTAAGTTTTGCGAGGACTGCACGCCGGTCGGCGAATGCTCTATGGCTGTAGGATATAGGTGCGTTGACGGTAATCGCCCAGAGCTTAAGGAAGATAGCTCCTGCACCTCTTCTGTCGGTAAGGCTTGCTATGACTTCTTAGGCTTAGGTGATTGTATCCTGGTTGGGCAATGCTCTCATACTCCTGGCTTTAGGTGTGTGTGGGAAGACAAAAATAACCCCCCTATTTATAAAACTGATTCTTCTTGCGGCACTCCCACACCAGCCGGTGAATGTGTTACTCTGGTAAACAACGGTGATCCCAAAGACAAGGCAGACATCGTTTTCATAGGAGCCCGTTATGGTAGTAATGGGCTGGATCAATTCGTGAATGACGTAAAAAAGGACACTGATACCCTCTTCAGCATGGAGCCTTTCAAGTCGAATAAAAACAAATTCAATGTGTACTATGTAAAGAAACTGTTGGATTATCGGCCCCTCGATATGCAGCAGGCTATTGTGAATGTGGTCTCTGATTGTCCCTGGACTCACCCAATTGTCATAGATAATGATGCGGATTGGTCGGCCCAATCTTGTGGAAATTTCTATACGTCTATTTCCGCGAAGGAGCCGGCTATCCTCCATGAATTTGGGCATTGTTTCGGAGACCTTGCGGATGAATATTATTACGATGATATAGGCCATAACTGCACTATTGCCCCTCCCGTGGAGCATGCTCCGAATTGCGACCTGGCCGGTTGTCAGAGGTGGGCCGGGACTCCGGGAACGGGCTGCTACAAGGGATGCGGTGGGGGTTGCTCGGACTGGTATAAACCCTGGCCTGATGACTTTGACAATGGTGATACGCCGTGTCAGATGAATTTTGCAGCCGACACTCCTTTCTGCCCGGTATGCACGAAACGGTTGCTGTCGGTGTTGAACAAATATAAATAAAAAGTTCGAAAATGAAAAAGGAAGTATTCGCCTGTCTGGTTTTTCTTGTGCTGTCTACTGCGGCTTTTTCAGAGATGGGCAAGATCTATTTGATCGATCTCCACTACAAATCCGGCGTTGTTTCTTTGGTCGGTGTTTCCGAGAAGCAGGGTTATCCTCCGGGTTTGCAGATTCAGCCCGATAAAGGCTATAGTTACGATGTCGTCTCTGTGACCGGGCAGAAGCTTTATTCGTACCGGTTCGATGTGCCTGTTAAAGAGTATTATGATACTTTTAATTCT
>CAIYYO010000028.1 GCA_903930485.1 Methanobacteriota archaeon | reverse complement strand
GCCATTGATAATCAGCAGCGCCAGGCCAGCGTAAGTGAATTTTTGCAACAGAGCCTGGAGAAAAAACAAGACAGCCAGCACCGCAGCGATGCCTTGCAGGATGGGGTTTTTGAAAATCGTCCCCAGCGGGCCACGGTCGGGTTGAAAAGCGAAAAAAATGACAATGTTTGCGCCGGATATGCCGCCGCCCTGGGAAAACTGCGCAGAAAAGAAAATTTACCAGATTTGCTGGCTTTATTGCGTCGTCTTTCAGGAAGACGTCTTTTATTCCTTTGAATTCCTTCTTCATCTCTTCCAGGTCCTTGGCCATCCTGTCGAGGGTTTCGCCGCTTATGTCTTTTCGTACCCCGCCGACCTTGCATGAGCCTTGTATGACCCTTCCCCCGGTCGTTTCTTCAAGAACGTCCAGTATGCTCTCCCTTATCTTCCAGGAGGTCATGAACAGGCTTTCGAATCCTATCGAGTCTGCGAAGAGTCCCAGCCATAACAGGTGAGAGTGGAGCCTGGAGTATTCCGACCAGATCGTTCTCAGGTAGACTGCCCTTTCAGGGACCTGTATGTCCATCACTGCCTCTATGCCTTGCGCATATGCGACCGCGTGTATGAAGCTGCATATCCCGCATATCCTCTCGGCTATGTAGATATAGTCCGGGAATTCGCGCCGTTCAACAAGCCGTTCAAGGCCGCGGTGCACGTATCCTATCGAGGGCAGCACATCTACTACCTTTTCGTCTTCGAGCACGAGGTCGAGGTGTATCGGCTCAGGCAGGACCGGATGCTGCGGCCCGAAAGGTATTATTGTTTGCTTTGGCATGAGTCCACCTCCTTTAAGGCCCCTCCAGTGAACGGGTATTTTATCGTCGTCTTGTAGAGGTTGCCTTTGTAGTCTATGTTTATCCCCTTGATGCTTATCCCGAAGAGGTCGTGTATCTCGTTCTCGAAAATGAACGCGTTCCAGTATATGCCTGAGATGCTTGGCACATCAGTGCCAAGCTTTATCGTTGTGCGCAGGCTCTCCAGCTTGTAGTCTTTGTCGAACGAGTATGTGAGCTCGAATCCTCCCTCGGCATTCAGGCATGTGACTATGACGAGTCTGTATCCCTCTTTGAAGAACTTTTCAACGCCGTTGAGTAGCTCCCCTAATCCAATAGTTTTGATCGGTTGCTGTTCCTTCATTGTTTGGCCTCCACGGCTTTCTTCATGTGCTCCTCTTTCCTCTTCTCCAGGATCCCGAGTGCTTTGACTATGCCGTCTATTATGGATTCGGGCCGCGCTGCGCATCCTGGCACGTAGACGTCTACGGGTATCACTTTGTCCACACCCCCCTTGATGTTGTAGCATTCCTGGAACACGCCGCCAGAGGTCGCGCATATGCCGACCGCAACGACGACCTTAGGTTCAGGCATCTGGTGGTAAATGTTCTTCACGACTTCGACGTTCTGCTCGTTTATGGAGCCGGTTATCACGAATATGTCCGCATGCTTCGGGTTACCGGTGTTCACTATCCCGAACCTCTCCACGTCGTACATCGGGGTGAGGCATGCCAGCACTTCGATGTCGCATCCGTTGCAGCTTGACGCGTCGTAGTGGATTATCCAAGGGGATTTTTTTAAGTAAGGCATTTTACACCCCCCTCACATAATACAACAGTGCTATGTTCGCCATCCCAAGGATTAGAGCGACGAGCCACGAACTCTTCAAGAGCATTTGCCATTTCACCCTCGGGTAGTTGTTGTCTATGAATATCTCCAGGAGATAGACCAGTAGTACTGCGATTACGCCCATCAACGGGTTGAATGAGAAGAACAGGTACACGAAGGCCAGTAACAAGACAGTCTCATACCAGTGTGCCACCTCTATTCTTCCAAGTGTCGAGCCGGAGAATTCCGTAGTAACTCCCTTCACTATCTCCTGATGCGCGTGGTGCGACGTCGAGAGATCGAAAGGGGATTTCCTCAGCTTTATCGTGATAACGTAGATGAGTCCGAGGAATATTCCTGGCAGATAGAGTATCAAGGGGATAGTTAGCGAGGCTATGTCGCTTACGTAGAAGCTGCCTTTCGGTATCGCGAGTTTTGTTACCATGTACATTCCTATCGTCGCGATGACTATCATTGGCTCGAAGGCCATCACCTGGAGAAGCTCTCTTTCGGCTCCTATGTAACTATAAGGGGAGTTGGACGCGTAGGCTCCGAGTATCAGGAATATGTGGGACAGCGTCAATGCGAACACTACCAGGAGGATGTCTCCGCCGGAAAAGAACAGCGCCCCGGTGAATACCATGAACACGACGTAGCAGAGCACGTAATAATTCTGCGACCGTGTCACGACCACTTTCTCTTTCTCGAAGAGCTTCAGCACGTCGTAGAACGGCTGCAGTATCGGCGGACCTACGCGGCCCTGCATCCTTGCAGTTATCTTCCGGTCTATTCCTGCGATCAATCCTCCGAGGAACGGGGCCAGGATCATGTATCCTATCGCGTAGAAAGCGTTCATCATAGTGCCACCCCTGGAGCGAGAGATGCCCCGAACATCAGGATTATCAGTATTATGCAGATGCTGACGCCTATTTTTGAGAGCCTGCCTTCTCCGAAGAAATCGTCGAGGTAGTAGTTCCGCAGAGACAGGTCTCTTTCCAGGCCGGCTGCTCCTTTGAATCTCATTTCCGGCGTAGTCGGCCTACCGCCCATGTACGGCGTCAGGTGCTTGCGTGGGAGCCTGTAGTATAGCATGCTCAAAGGAAGCAGGAAGATGAGGCCGAGCATTATCAGCATGATGGTTATGTTGTCCTGGCTGAGGATGGTGACGCTGCTCAGGTCTAATGTCTTCTCATAGATTTTCATTATGTATGGCTCGATCAAGTCGCTTGATACCAGCGGGAAGGCCATGCATATGCCCACCGTCAATGCTGCGAGGCAGTAGAGTGCGGTCCATTCCTCGCTATTCACCTTGTCTTCCACGTTCTTGTGCAAATACGTTACCGATATTATCTTCCCCATCCACTTGGACCAGAAGAACACGGTGACTGCGCTGCCGAATGCGATTATCGCGACGAGTATGGGGCTTGCATCTACGAAGGCCTTCAAAGTCGCCCACTTGCTTATCAGCATTCCAAACGGGGCAAGGAACATTCCCGCTATCCCAATGAGCATCATTACCGCTATCTTGGGCATCCTTATTATGAGCCCGCCCATGTCTTCTATGTCTCTTGAGAATATCCTGTTCTCGATGGTTCCGACTGAAAGGAACAGCAGGGACTTCGATATCGCGTGGAATATTATGAGCAGTATCGCGGCCCAAAGAGCTTCATACGTGCCGAGTCCGCCGCATGCTACTACAAGGCCGAGGTTCGCTATCGTCGAATACGCTAGGACCTTTTTGGCATTGCTTTGGGAGATCGCTATAGCCGAAGCCAGGAGGAACGTGAAGCCGCCGATGAGCGCGACCATGTAGCCCGTCAAGGTCCCCTGAAGGACCGGGGCAAGTCGCACTATAATGTATACGCCGGCCTTTACCATCGTGCTTGAATGCAGCAGCGCTGATACCGGGGTGGGCGCGACCATTGCTCCTATCAGCCATGAAGAGAAGGGCATCTGTGCGGATTTTGTTATTCCTGCGAAGCTTATCAGGGCCACCGGCAGCAATATTACTGCCTTGTCCATGGTCAGGAGTTTGTCGAGTTCCATCACAGGGTTGGCCATCGATCCGAGGTATAGTATTGCGAGCGCGAATCCGAGGCCTCCGAGGAGGTTCATGGTCAATGCCTTGAATGCGTTGTCGATGGATTCCTGGGTCTGGCTGTAAGATATGAGCAGGAACGAAGCGACCGTCGTCATCTCCCAGAAGAAGTATATCCATGCTATGTTGTTCGAGAACACGAGTCCGTACATGGCCGAGAGGAACGCGAACATAAGGAAGAAGAATATCTTTCGGTTGTCTTTCACGTCCTTGTGCTCGTGATGGTAGTCGCGCATGTAGCCCAGCGAGTAGACGCATATCAGGCTCCCGATGACCCCGATGATCAAGGCCATTATAAGCGACAGCTGGTCTATGAACAGGTTGTTGGTTTCAGTAATGCGTCCTGCGTAGGCCGTTTCATAGAAGAGTATCGCGGCGAGCTGTAAAACCACTAGGGCCAGCGCTGGGTATTTTCCGAATTTTGCGCTCACATAGATCAGGTATAATCCTATTATTACTTCTATTAGGAGCATGACCAGGTTTATCAGTCCGGGCTCCAGCGGGTAGTAGGTCGGCTGTGAATTGATGCCCGTTGCCAGGAGATAGATGGATATCACGGCTATTGCGGTCGCCGAGAGTATGACGACCATCTTCCTGAGCTGGTTGTTTTTTATGAACAGGAGGGCTAAGGCGGCTATTAACGGGAAAATCATCAGGAAAAGCAGGGTCTCCATTTGTTTTAACCTCTTCAAAAGCTCCTAGATTTTACATGATTAATCATGTTAAACTTTATTAATACGTTTTTTGTATTTAAAAAAGGCCCGTAAAGGAGGCAAGGACTGTTTGGCGGATAGAAGTTCGAATGTGTAGTACCTAATATGATTAAATTTTTATGCTTTTTTATGTTCTGTATAATCGTTTTTTGATTTTTTTATGTAGTCCCTAACTTTTTATATGTGCCTGCCCCAATATATCGTATATCTGCAGAGTTTTTCGGGGCATTCCGATGTCGTACATCGAGCGTAAGAAGATC
>CAIYYO010000027.1 GCA_903930485.1 Methanobacteriota archaeon | reverse complement strand
TTATCGTGCTTGATAAATTCTTGCTCTGAATATCGTTGTAGCTGAACACATTGACGGTAGTGGCGCCTCCGGCAACCACCATATCGATCTTCTGCTCAAGCTTGCCCCCGTCTTTGGGACCGATGTCGTAAAGGTAGACCGATGCGGCCATTTTTTTAGGCTTCGTCTCCCGACAAGTCTTCAAAAATCCGGGAACGTCCTTGATGGGCACTTCGTTGGCTATCATTACGCAGAGGGTTTCCACGTTTTCGGCTATTTTGTAATAATCCAGACCGTTTGAAACGTACACCCAATCTCCGATCAACAGATGGGGCCGGAACTCCAATTTCCCCGCTTTGGTTATCATGTTTTGGAACCCGGCTAAGAGATCGGTAACCTGTTTTCCCCTCCAGACTATCCAGTCGTAATTGATTTCATCATGGTCGGAAATATACTTTGCTTTTTCAACCGTCGTATTTCCGAGAACTTTACGGCCCATGTCGCGTTCAAACCTGGACAGGGTAAAATTATCATAGCTGGACAAAAGCGTCGTATCGTTTTTCGTAATGTACCAGCAGGGAAATTCGAAATTATCGTTTACGTCTATTCCGTCAACCCCCAAAAATACAAGTTCATCAAAAATTCCTTCCATCTCTTCCAGGCATTCCGGCTCGACCAGCACCCTTGAAGGAGGCACGATCCGGTAGAAATACGTGTCCAGATACGTATCACTCGGCTTCCCGTTCATGTAGACGGAAATCCAGTCGGGGTGATCGGCCAACCACTGTTCCTGCGGAAGATTGACAAGCGCGTACACTTTCATACCGTTAGCATGGGCCGCCGCAACCGTTCTATTGAAATAGTTTTGCGGCGAATCCCCCGCCAGCGGCACAAAAAGCGAATCGTAGTAAGCCAGGGTCTTGTGTTTCTTAACATCGTTTTCAATAGCCGTAACTATAACCGAGTCGGCGCCCATTTTTTTGACTTCCGTGACCCCTTCTTCGGGATCGCAACGACTGTTGGAACCACAAATCTCGTAGATGCCGAGTTCGATCGAACTGGTCCGATCGGAATTGTTCCCTTGATCGGCAAATCCAGCTTTTTCCGTTCTAATATCCAAGCTTTGCCCCGGGCCAATGATCAACACCCATAGGAGCAAGCAGATGATCGCTACAATTCCACGCATTCATTACCTCCTTTTAGAAGAACTACCCATTAACTAACACAAAACGCATTTTTTGCAATACATTGGCTAGTTTTGTCAACTACTTAGAAGGAGCCTGATTTCTGTTAAACGGCAATGGGCCGTCGCGAGTTTAGTAAACTACCCCGCGGCAAGCCGCGAGGTATTCTGCCAGACAAATAAAAAGGTCGAGATTATTCTCGACCTATTAACTTTCATCAGGCGATGCCTATTTTGTTTTAAAAATTACAGGCACCTCGCTCCTCTTCAATTCTTCCTGGCTTATGATTCTCGTATTGTCGCAAGTGCAGTTGCTCAGATCGGCTGTTCCGTTGATTAGGGGCGCGTCCGAGCAACAATCAGCCACTTGGAAGGTTGTCGTGTTGTTCTCTAGCACCGCCTGACTAACTTCCGACGGTGCGTAATATATTCCGCCGCTGATAACTGCTATTACTAGCAGTATCGGATATTTGCACGCTATGTATAGAAGCGTGTTCGGCGTCGGTATCATAGAAGACGTTTCAATCACCTAACCTTTCAGTGTCCTTTGTGCCACACTGTAAGTCTTTTTCCCAAAATCCATTCATTCCAGATTGTTTTCAGGAATATATAGCCGTCGACCGGCGCAATTGCCCAATAAAACAACCAGGCTTTAAACGATTTTCTATACCCGTAGTACTTGACACCTCCATACATTATATACAAAAACGTCAGGGATAGGTCAAACCCTACCCAGAACAGCAACGCAGTCGGGATCGACGCGCCCGTCGCCAGTGAATAGGCGATATACGCGGCAACCGGAAAGTAAGCTAACGGCATTAACAGTCCTGACAGCACATACCAATAAAGCAGTAGGGCCAGCCTCTTCTTTTTCCACAGCTGCCACTTGTATAAAGCCATGCTTTGGAAAATGCCGCTTTGCCACCGGCAACACTGTTTAATGTATACCTCCCGGGTCGCGGGATCTATAGGATAGCATACCGCTTTCGGTACGAGCTTGACACTGTAGCCTGCGATGTAAGCCTTCCAGGTCAGCGGAATATCTTCGATAATCGCTTCGGCGGGAAATCCGCCCAACTGCCGGACTAACGCTGTTTTGAAAAGCGAGAAGCATCCCGATGAGACCAGAGGCACGCCGATATTGTCTTGAGCTTCTTTGGCGAGTCCGATTCCGTAGACGTATTGGCCGAAACGCGCCGTGTTCCAAAAATTATTGACGATCTGCGGTATAACAAATCCGCAAGTCGAGAACATCTTGGGGTCGGCCAATGGCGGTACTAGTTTTTCGAGAGCTCCTTGGTCCAGGATAGTATCGGCGTCAAGCGTCAGAAACAGTTCCGTATCCACCAGGTCCGTTCCGGAAAGAGCGTAGTTTTGGGCTCTGGCTTTCGAACCCACGTTCTTGTCCATTCGAAGGGTGATTACACC
>CAIYYO010000026.1 GCA_903930485.1 Methanobacteriota archaeon | reverse complement strand
CCGGAATTCAAGCATTCCATGCAAAAGAACCCGTCCCCAACGTCGACAAGATCGCTTTTTTCAAAGCTCTTCCCGCAAACCCGGCAGACCCCTGAATCGGAAACGGTAGGATGATCCACGATGGCTCTGGTTAGCTATGGCGGGTCATAATATAAAAACAAAGGGGATTTTAGTTAATCCTGACCCCTCCCAGGACGGGCCTGCGGCCCGTCTGACGACTGGAGTAATGAAAATAACTGGTTTTTTGAGCTACATACTTTTTTTTCTTTCCCTCATCCCCTAAAGGGGATGCGGGGGACGAGGTTCGAACTCGCGAAGGCCTGCGCCATAGGGTCCTAAGCCCTACCCGTTTGACCACTCCGGCACCCCCGCATTGGTGAAAAAGCTGGTTGTTTTATATTCGACTATGGCAATAAAAGCGATATAAATTAAGTTATCCGTGGATGGAAATATATATGCGTCGCTAAATAAATTCGTCCCTTCCCATATCTTTTCCATGGAACTAGATGACTGTATCAAGGGCCGTAGAAGCGTCAGAGCCTATGCGGCCGCTCCGGTGCCGAAGGCAACGATCGAAGCCGTTCTTGAAGCCGGCGTATGGGCGCCGTCAGGGATGAACCGGCAGCCATGGAAATTCGTGGTCATAGAGAATCCGGAGTTGATCAAGTACGTTTCGGACGAGACCAAGAAGATCCTCCGCGAAGTGATGCCTGCGATGGCCAAGCAGTTCGAGACAGAGAAGGACGTGATATGCTATGAGGCGCCTGTATTGATCCTGATATGCACCCAGACGGACAAGAGATGGGGCGAGGTGAATACCCTCGACAGCGTTCTCGCGGCTCAGAACATGTTCCTCAAGGCGTACGAGATGAGGCTGGGGACTTGCTATATGGGGTTCGTCAGCTATCTCAACAACAAGCCCGAGGTCCTGCAAAAGATGGGCGTGCCTGAAGGATATGAACTCCAGGTGCCGCTGATCATCGGACATCCGAAGACCAAGCAGGGCGCAGGGAAGCGGAACAAGCCGGACGTGAAGTGGATCAAGTGAGGGCTTAATGGAGATCGTTCCCGGGGTACACCAGGTAGACGGCGTAAACGCCCACAGCTTCATCGTCATAGGGTCGGATGGGGCGTCGGTCATCGATGCCGGCCTGTTCGGGAGCGTTAAAAAGATAATAAAATATGTGGAGAAGATAGGCCTCAAACCCTCTGACATAAAGACCATCGTCCTCACGCACCCTCATATAGACCACGCCGGAAGCCTCTCGAGTCTGAAGAAGGCAACCTGTGCAAAGGTCGCCATCCATAAGGAAGACGCAGACTATCTTTCAGGGAAGAAGAAGCAGGAAATCAAGGCAAAAGGCCTCCGTCCCATGCTGCTCCGGCTGCTCATGCGTTTCATGGCGCCGAAGCCTGTCGAGCCTGACATACTGCTCACAGACGGAGACCGGATCGGAGGCCTTACCGTAATACATACGCCTGGGCACACTCCCGGAAGCATATCCCTCTACGATCCGGATAGGAAGATTATATATGTCGGCGACGCTCTGCGATACGTAAACGGAAAGATCCAAGGACCGCCGGGGTTCACGCCCGACCCGGAGACGGCGAAAAGATCGATCAAGAAGATAGCGGACCTGGATTACGAGATCATGCTGGGCGGGCATGGGGACGTCTTGAGGCCGAAGGCATCGGAGAAGGTAAGAGAGTTCTACAGCGCTCTATAGAACCTGCATTGCGTGAGGCAGGGAATTATTTATTCTAAGAATTTCAAGAATTATCCTATGGCTGTCAATTGGCTTATCGCACCGGCGGATATTTTTCCCGATGCCCTTACAGCGGAGGCTTATACGATCTTCATCGTATCCTGGTTCCTGGCTGAAGCATACAACCGCTACATAAGCAGGAAAAACGCATCAGGCGTAAGAAAAGACCGGGGCTCGTTCATCCTAATCAACGTCCTGACCTTTGTCTCTATCGTCGGGGCGGTCATTCTCAGGACCTACAATGTTTGGGTATTCATCGGAGACATACAGATCCTTGGCCTTGCTCTTGGCTTCTTTGGCATATTATTCCGTGAGTATTCAATCGCCGTCCTTGGAAAGAGCTTCACGGTAATAGTCGAGGTGGACAAAAAGCGGGAGCTGATTAAGAGCGGTCCCTACAAATACATCAGGCACCCCTCATATACCGGAACCTTGTTAACCTGCATCGGATTCGGCCTGGCACTGGGCACATGGGCCGGCGCGATACTTTTAGCAGTCCTCAAACTCATGGCGTATTCGTACCGGATAAACGTCGAAGAAAAGGCATTGATCGAAACGTATGGAGAAGAGTACTTGAAGTACGGAAGAAAGACCTGGAAACTCCTGCCCGGGTATTAGGTTACTGGAAAATTGGGTTAGAGGCTCTTGGAAGAATTTATATCCCCCGGACTAATTACTATTGATGGCGGCGCCTGCAAGGATTCTTGAGCGAATAGAGCTTTTCGAGAGGAATAAGGAGGACTACTTCAGCCAGAACTATAATGAGGCGCGCCTGAGAGAAGAGTTCGTCAACCTGTTTTTCGAGGAGCTTGGCTGGGATGTCCGCAATCTCTCAGGCAAGGCCGAGGCATATAAGGACGTCATACACGAGGACGCGCTGAAGATCGGCGGGACGATTAAGGCGCCT
>CAIYYO010000025.1 GCA_903930485.1 Methanobacteriota archaeon | reverse complement strand
GCGAAGGTTTCCGCAGGTGTCGTAGACCATCTTTAGGACATGATAGGACGCGAGCTTGTTGAACTGTTTTCTTTTTCCGTCGCGGTGGCTTCGCCCGATCTTTACTATGTTCTGCCATAACAGATAGGGGAGAAGGTAGTCTACGGTCGGCTTGTCTTCGGTGAATACAGTGCCGAAGTGGGTCGAGAAAAGGTCATCCTCGGATTCGTTGGCCATGTGGGGCGCGCGTTTGATAGCGACCGACGCTTTTACGAGGTCGATGTTCTTCAGGCATTTTAGGCCGTTGAGCATCTGGGACCTTGCTTTTTCGTTCCTGTACTGTCCCTCCTTTCTTTCGAGGTAGTAGTTCCAGGGGTCTTCTTCCAGCTTCCTTTGGAGTTCCACCTGGAGCGGGTGGTTGGATTTCAGTATCCTCTCGTCCACCGGCGTCTGCCTGTTGTTGGCCTGTATTATCCCGTCTATGAAGGTCTGGTTGTCGGAGTCGTCGGGTATCTCTATGATCTTCGCAAGTATGTACGAGTCTCCTTCCTTCTTTTTGCCTGTTTCGCCTATGGTGCTGATGGTCTGGCATCCGTTGATGACCTGCGGGTTGGTGAGGATGATCTTTTTGTCTTTGCTCTTTACCGAGACCTTTTCGGAAAGGATAGTTACCCCGTTGTTGTAGTACCAGAATTTTTCAGGCTCGCCGACGAGCGTTCTTTCCATCTCTTTGTTGGCTTTTTTGGTGGTGCCGTAAAATATCCGGACGTTCCGAGAGAACAGCTTTTCCTTCCATTTGCCGTAGACTTCCCGGAGCTCGTCGGTGTTAATGTGGATTATATACGACCGCGGCACGCCGGATTTCTCGTCGATCGGGGCTTCAAGTATGTTCTCGTATTCCAGAGGCACGTCGCCCAGCTCTGCTACGTGGCCGTGCCGCCATTCCTCGAACATCCGCTCTATCTCCTTGGACGAGCGTATCTCGATGGGGTATTCGCTTCCGTCGAATGCGTGCGCGTTCGGGTTGTCTTTGTGAGTGGTTATATAATATGCCTTGACGGCGTAGCTCTCCTGGGATATGAGCCTTTTGACCGGGTCCAGTTTGTCCTTGAACTGGGGGGATATCGAGCCGGAGACGGCTTCATATTCCTTTTTCCCCACAAGGTAATCGTACGTGTCGACTAGCGCTGCCGTGTCGCTTTTGTCGAATTGCGTCTCGCCGACGGCGGGCGCATAGCTTGACCGGATTATTTTCACCACCTTTGCCTTGCGGTCGACGTAGACCCCGTCGTCACCGGTTCCGTCTTTTCTGTCGACGATGCAGAACATGGCTTCGGAATCCTTTATGTTCTCGGTCGCCTTCAGATACCAGAAAATAAACGCCTTGTGGTCCTTTATCTTGTTTTTTCCGCTCAACTCATCTAGTTCCCTGAAAAAAGTCTCTTTCCAGCTTGCCATTTTTTCTTTGGTTGTAATTCTACATAGATAATGGACTACATGAATTTAATTGATTTCGGGCTTTCGTGGTTTTTCACTGGGGTTTTTCCTATAAATAAATCCTCCTTCAAATAGTAATTCGAAAACAAAAAAAGAAGAAAGAATGAAAATAAAAAGGTTCATAATCGAAGGCGCCGGCCTCGACTCCTTGTTCGATCACGTCCAGGACCGGCTTGCTAAAGAAGGGTTCGACCGCTACTCTTATTCCAAGGGCGCAGTGTCCCTGTTCATTATAGAGAAGTATTACGTGAATCTGAAGGTGACGCTTCCATTCATTCTGTTGTTCGATTTCAGGGTCGAAGGAAAATGCCGCGTAGAAGTGATCTCCAACGAGCATTCCGCCGACATTCTCGACGACACGTGGCTGTGGAGCTCTGAAAAGAAGGGCGAGAATCCGCTGGTCAAGTTCCTTGAAAACCTGGCAAAGGAGAAGTCCTGGACCATGCTTGAGTCCAAGGTGTGATTTATTCAGGCAGCTCGAGGTCGAGGATTAAATTAGCCGGAAATCGACGCACATCCGGGAAAGGCAGGGCGAGTATGTTCCGCATTCCACCGACGCCAGCACATCCGCCTTACGGCCGAGGCCGCCGCATATCTTTCTGACTTCGTCTGCGGCTTCTTTCGTCGTGCCCGTGAACGTATAATAATGTATCACGCCGCCTTTGTTCAGCGTCGGAAGGGCCACGTCGAGGAAGTCTCCGGCGTCCTTGGGCAGGGGCATGATTATCCTGTCGAATCTTCCGAGCTTCGGCGTCTCAGTCTTCACGTCTCCGAGTACCGGCACCACTTTGGCTTTATTTAGTTTGACGTTTTCTTTCATGTACTCGACAGCCGACGGGTTTAACTCTATTGCAACCACCTCAGAAGGTTTCCTCTTTTTGGCTATCAGTATTGCATACGGCCCGACGCCTGCGAACATCACCAGCACGCGTTCATCTTCTTTTACCTGCGATGCGACCCGCATTCTCTCGGTCCCTAGCCTGGGCGAGAAGTAGGCGTTCGAGACATCCAACCGGTAGAGGCACCCGTATTCCTTGTGCGTGGTTTCAGTCCGCGGCTCGCCTGCCAATACCTCGACCTCCCGGGTCCGGTATTCCGTGCCGACGCTTGTCTTCTTCCGCGCCACCACTTTGATGTTCTTGAAAGTCGATAGAAGCGATTCGCCGATGCTCTTCCCCTTGCTCATGAGCTCTTCAGGTATCTCCAGGACCGCTATATCGCCTATTATGTCGAACGATCGCGGCATCATCGCCAGCTCTTCAGCGCTGAGCACGTCTTTTAGTGAATCTGAAAGAGACAAGGCCCGCATCTTGCTGCCTTTGCCTGCAACGCGCACTATCTCGGTACCGGGCAGGTCTATTTCCTCTTTAACGGGTAGCAGGAGGTAGTCTCCGTCGCGGATAACCTTACGCGCCCTGTCCAATACCCCGGCCGCCATGAGTTTCTTCCTGACCTCTTCCCCTCTCTTCCTCTCGACCCGTAGATGCGTATTTTCTACTGGGGCTGGCGCGGTGTAATAAAGATTGTCCGTATTGAATTTTCCGTCAATAAACTCGTGCCCGCAACTGAGCTTCTCCACCATTGCCGTGTCTTTCCCAGTTATGGCATTCTTATATCCAGGTATGGTCCTCACGGAAATGCCCACAACCTCGGATTCGCACATACAGTACGTACATTTTTTTGTCATGGCTTTAACGCTGTTCATGTATCCTCCCGAGGTTATATTACCTATCTATACTATCTGTGTTACCTATATACCATATATCTTACTGATTGTCAAGACCTATTTTTAAATTAATTCACACCCATGAATATCTCGTCGAGAAGCGACCTGTCCTCGCGGCTGTTTGTATCCATAACCTCTTCGATGAAGGCATACTTTCCTTCCTCTCCTGTGAATTCTATGCAAACACAAAGAGACTTGTCTGGAGTTTTGAGGAAAAGCAGCGCCTCGTGATGTTCCTCGCCGTTAACCCTGGCGTCAAAATCTTCCTGCGTCTTGTAGCTCTGCCTTATATTGAGAGAGCCGAAAATAACCCCGTAAGGCTGCTCCGACTTCGCCCAGTTTACGACCTTTTTGAAATTATTGTATCTCTCGCCCTCGGTCTCCCAGCGGTCAACCTGCACCATCCTGTTGCCATTGGCTATGGAATAGGAGATAATAAACGGCGGGAACCCGTTTTCCTTGTTGATTTTGTCCTTAACCATGTTCTTGACCTTTTCCAGCTCAATTGTCAGGTCTTTTTTCTCCAGCCCGCTTCCCTTTGTATCGGTCATTGTGTTTTCCATGGCGCCCTCCCTTGATTTTATTTATTTCTATTCTTTCCCTTTAATACTACCACAGCATATCTATATCTCCAATCCTGAGG